>JAJYVK010000119.1 GCA_021792075.1 Actinomycetes bacterium
CCTGAGGGACGGGAGGAGGTCAAGACGCAAAACAATTCTCGGAATTTTGAAGTTTTTTTCCCAAAACCCCCAAAAACAGCCACCAGACCGAAATTCTTGCATAAATACCTATATGAAGATCGATTGTTTGACTCGTTTCACTTCATGTAGGGAGAAATCGGATGTTCGGAATTAAACTTCAGCCGAAAAAAGATGCGACTGCGGGAGCCAAAGACCGTCCCTCCCAGGATGGACCGCCCGTGAACGGTTCTGCTCCCGAGCGGCCAAGACCTCAGAGAGGGCCGCGCAAGGGCCAGAGAGGGGGCCAGACGAGGACTTCGAGAGCGCAGATAATTTCCGCTGCGGGAAAGAACCAGCGGAAAGTCATCCGCGTGGGCCTGCTTCTCATCGTAGGCGTCGCGGGGATATCCGGAGGTTTCCTGGCGCTTAGCCACTCCAAGGGCGAAATAGCCGTGTACGCCACGGTAAGAGCGATACCAAAGGGTGCGCAAATATCCCGTTCGGACCTTACCCTGGAAAAGGTTCCCCTGCCTGGGGTTGTAGGTGCGCTGCCTGAATCAGCGATTGTGGGTGCCTATGCCTCGACCCCGATCCTGCAGGGAGAGGTCTTCACCAGCGGCATGGCCTTGCCTCGCGAGCTGAGTGCGACCGAAGCGGTAATAGGCGTATCCCTTGCCCCTGGACGCATGCCTGCCACCGGCATCACCACTGGAAGCTCGGTCGAGGTGATCTTTACGGGCGTGGGAGCGAGCGGTGTCTCGGTATCACGCGGGGCCTCGTCAACAAGCGGTGTCTCCTCCGCAGGAGCCGAGCCGGGGGACGTTCTCGGAACCGCCATCGTCTCATCGTCCACTCCGGGATCATCTGGCACCGGTGCCGTCGTCGATCTGCTCACCCCAATAAACGAAGCTTCAGTCATAGCAGCCGCAGCATCCCAGGGCAACATTGCGATCGCGAGGATCTCTTAGATGGCGATATTTTCGTTCACCCAGATCAAAGGTGGGAACGGCACCACCACTTTGTCGGCCAACCTGGCGGAACTCTGGCCCAACCCGGATCGCATTCTCATGGAGATGGGAGTTGGTGGCGGAAACCTCGGTTGGACCATGGGATATGACCTGGCTGCTCCCTCTGCGCCGACAAGCCTTACTGAAGACGGCTACGACCTCGTTCCAGAGGACGGGCCGCCACGACGCTTGTCCGAGATCGACAAAAAAGACTGGCAGCTCCCAGTTCTCCCCGCTCCGATGATCCCCGACTTCCCTCCTCCAGGCGAAAAGATGTGGTGGCAAAAAAGAGCGGAGTTGGCGACCCAAACCGAGATGGACGTCATTTGCGACCTCGGCGTCTGCGTTCCAGAGCACCTGACGATCCATAACCGGGTGCTCAATGCCTCGATATCGGTGATAGCGGTGGCGGCCAGCTCCGAAGAGGCCAAGGTCGCGGTGAAGCGTCTCGCAAAATATCGCGACTCCCTGGCAGTGGTGATCATCTCCAAGTACAAGAGCACCCCCGCGGAGATCACCGGCTTGGTTGGCTGCCCGTGTTTTGCGGTCCTGCCCCGCAATGACGCGATAGCTGAGAGCGCCTGGCACAACGTTCTGGCGTCCGACAAGTCAAAGCAGGGCAGAGAGTACCTCACCGCAGTAGCCGCCCTTGCACACCGTCTGAGAGGGGAATAAGGTGTCCCAAGACGTTTCGCGCACACCCCGTCCGTCCACCGTCGAACCTTTGTACTGGAAGCTTGGAGTCCAGCGCCAGCAGGCCGCCGACGCTCTCTATCGGGACCAGACGGCATCGGAGATCATAAAGAGCGATCTGACCTACGCCGAAAAGCGCAGGCGCATCGAAGAGATAGCGGCAAAGCAGTCGTCAAATTTCGGCATCGGGGCGAATATGGCGCAACCGTTCGCAGAGATCGTGACGGACGATGTGCTTGGTCTTGGCGGGCTCGAAACGCTCATCCGCGATGAGTCGGTCTTCAACATAACCATCCGCTGGCTTGACGGCGAAGCCCCTCGCGTTGTGCTGCAGCGGATAGGAACCAACGCCAAGGAGCGTTTCAACTACCCTCTCGCGCCGACCTTGGACGCATTTAGAGAAGGCATTATTGGCAACAAAGCGATACGCTACTCCGGCCAGCCGGTGAACTGGACCTACGCCTCCCCTCATGTCACGCTGTATCTCCCGACGCACAAAGTGCGCATAGCCGCCAACATGCTCCACGACTCCAAATCTATCCTGGCTTCGGTGAGGATGAACCAAATGGGCCAGCCCGACTTGGACGAGATCACCCAGATGCGCATGGTCCCCTCTCGCGGCATGCATAAGTTTCTCAAAGCAATGCTGGCAAGCCGGGCCAACTTCTTGGTCGTGGGATCCACTGGATCGGGCAAGACCACGCTTCTTCGCGCTCTCTTGCACAGCGTTGACTACTACGACTGCCTTTACGTAGTCGAAGACTCGCCTGAACTCGACCTGGATCAGCGAAGCGACAAACATGACCTGATTCTTCCCCTGGTACCCACCAAAGAGCGCAACATGTCCGCCTTGGTCCGCGACAGCCAGAGGTACATGGCGGATCGCATCGTAATCGGTGAAGCTCTCGACGACTCGATAATCGACTGGTTCACCGTCGCCAACGTCACGGGAGGGAGCGGTCTAACACTTCACACCGAGGAGCCGAACGCGGTGTTCCGCAGAATCCGCAACATGTGCGGTGAGAAGCTGTCTGAGACAGAGGTGTACGAACGCATGGCCGAGTGCGTCGATATCGTCGTGTTCGTCCGTCACCGCCAAGATCGCGACCCCGAACGCCAGGTGGAGAACATCTGGGCGCTGACGCACCATACCGCGGCAACGGACGGCAAGCCCGTGTACGCCGAGCTCTGGAGCTACGACCATACTCTGAAAAAGACTGTCTGGCAGAACGTGATACCAGACTCCCTTCAAGAGAAGTTCTCCCGTGCCGGAGTGCGGCTGGTCCCTGACGAATCCGACGCCCGTTTCGCCCGCGTGGGAAACCGCAAACTCGATCCCCTGTTAAAAGGAATTACCGACGATTCCGAACCCGGACCAGACGAGTCTGACGGTGAAGAGGGGCAGGATCCAGTCTCATCCGCGACAAACCAGGACGAGCTCGTCGCCAGGCTCTTCGGAGCCCCATCTTCGAAGGGTTTTTTCCGCCGTGGCTAGCGCCGTCTCAATTGTCATATTGATCATGTTTTTGGCTTGGGTTGTGTGGGTATCTTCCAACGCCATGAGCCACTGAAAGGAGTCGCAGTGTTAGCAGCCGTCATTTTTGCACTCGGACTGGCAAGTCTGCTCAGCTTTATCTGGCGAGCTAGCGGGCTGTGGTTCGATCAGAAAGATGCCAGGAGAAGCCGCGATCAAGGTTTGATAAGCCGATTGGCCCAGGTCAAGCCCAGATCGGCACTGACACAGGTCAGTACAAAAGACTGGCTGCTGATAACGGGAGTCTCCCTTGGGACCGCGCTCTTTACGCGCCAGCCAGTGCTTACGGTGGGCTCGGGCGTGGTGCTCTACATGACGAGGGCGTTCTTTGGTACGGACCCGATGGAGAGCCGGATCAAGA
This sequence comes from Actinomycetes bacterium, assembly GCA_021792075.1. GTDB lineage: Bacteria > Actinomycetota > Acidimicrobiia > Acidimicrobiales > Acidimicrobiaceae > SCQM01. The sequence goes on from JAJYVK010000119.1 coordinate 3,596, forward strand.
CGATGGAAGAGAACATCGCCTGGATGCAGACGCTGACCTACCTGCTTCAGACCTCGAAATCCGCCTGGGAGTCCCTCCGCATCTCCGCCAAGTCCCTCCCCGACCAAGTGTCAAAGGAGCTGCTCGCCAGCCTGGACCAGGCCAACACCACTTTGGGAGGCTACGTTGTCCGCCTCAGGGACGCGCTGACCCTGTACGCCATCAGGCGTGCAGATCCCCAGGTCGACGTGATCGTGGCCATGGTGAACGCCAACATCTCCTCGAGTGGAGGATCTGCGGACTACCAGGTGATGCAGTCGATTCAGGAACAGCTCAAGGCCGAGCTGGCGGAGCAGAATGCTGCGGTATCGGCAAGGCGGGAGATCTTCACCATCGCAAAGATAATGTTTCCCGCAGTTGTGATCATGGAGGCTGGGCTGGTAGTGCTGATGGGCGCTTTCATCCGACCCTACTACCAGACAATGGAAGGCAACCTGGTGGCGGGGTTCGTCGAGCTGATCACCATAGGACTTTTGCTGCTGTTTCGCAAGTTCTCCGCCCCGATGTCCGAGACTCGCCTCATCGTGCAAAAGACATTCATGGATGCGATGAACCGCCAGATCAATCATGCGGAAGCCGCTCCGTCGCAAGAAACCGAAGGGAGCATCTCGTAATGTCGGACTCTGTGCAAATCGTTATCGGAATGGCCGTATTGGCCATGTCTGCACTGGTTCTAGGGAACGCCGCCATCTCCTGGCTCATGCCGAGCGACACGAAGAAGATGGGGCTGCTGGATCTGGTCAAGCGTTTCGGTGGCTATAAATCCGCACTCGAAGGCGAAGATCTGCGCCAGGCTCTGGCAATTCTCGACAGGGACGCCACCTGGTTCGACTCCAAGGTCTCCTCCAGTATGCTCGTAACAGCGCTCTGCGGGGTTGTCGGCGTGTTGCTGACGTTCTTCGCCGTTAGCAGCCTTCCTGCCGCTCTTGCGGTCCTCTCCGTGGCGGCGGTGCTGACGATTCCGCTTGGGATCATGCTGGCGAAGGCGTCCGTCATCGGCACCGCGGATTCGGAAAGGCGGGCATTCCGTTCGATCCTGGCTATGTATCTGACGGTGCTAGGGGTCGAGCTGCGCTCGCACCCTATCGAGATCTCGCTGCGGGACATCGCCGAGATAACATACTCCCCGATAGCCCTGCGGATAACCGGCGAGATCCAGAAAAAGATCGACTCCGTTGCCCAGGCCCCGACACCTGATGGTTCATCCAACGATATGAGCCTGGGGCGTGCGATGGTGGATCTTGGCCGTGACTGGGCTATCCCTGAGCTGGAGCTGATCGGAGAGATCATGCACGGTTCGGTCTTCTCCCCCGAGGCTTTGTCCGAGATGATTCTCCAGCAGGCCGAAACCATGAAAAAGACCATGATGCGCGAGTACGCCAAGAAGGTGGAGGCCCAGCGTCCCAAGCTCTCGATGTTCGCGCTGCTCCAGATCATGCCTCTGGTGATCTTCCTCGTGGTCCCCATCATGGCGACCCTGGGGAAGGTAGGCGGAATATGAGGTCCTGCTCTCACATCCATGTCATAGGAGCTTCCTTCGGCGGCTTTCCCTTGGAACACATGAAAGAGCGATTGGATGGTGCAGGATTTCTTACGCAATACTACCATAGCGGCCAGCACAAAAGGTATACTGAGATAGAGGCTTCTAGTCACGGAGGTTGATACATGAAGGCAGTCGTATTCGTATATTGCACAATCGTTGAAGTTAAGTCGGGGATCAAGCGGCTAATAAAGCAGACCTTGCCCAAGGTTGTTCCAGCCAGGTTGCAACCCGTTCTCGCAGACTCAAGCGGAGACCTTACCACGACTGTTGCATGGCTTTTGGGCATCGTGGTGATCGCGGGGGTCGGATACGCGATATACACGGGGATCATCGCACCGAATCTCGCCAATGGCACCCAGAAGACGAGCCAGCTCGTCAACTCCATACCGTAAAGTCTCTCGTCCGGGCCGCACTGATCGCGAAAATCTCCGACAGAAGCCGAGGCGGTCCGGACGAGGTTATTCCCGGAGTTTGGAAAGCCGACCCATGTTCATCGAAATTCTCAAAGATCATGACGGGGGTATTGACGACGCTCTCGGCCTCATGCTGGAGGTCCTTTTCTGCGCATTGAT
>JAJYVK010000120.1 GCA_021792075.1 Actinomycetes bacterium
GTTCCTCTGCAATCCAGACACCGCCCGTCTGCAGACCGACTATGACCAGCTCCGTACAGCCTCGATTGTGTTCAACCACCTCATGGGCTATTCGACTAAGAACCCTTTTGACGTCTGCTCCACCCATGATCTCAGACGCCGTCGAATAAGAATGGCCTGAATTTAAGCCATTTTCGGACAGCAAATCTCCTCCTAATTCCGTATGAGCCTCACTGAACTCACTTGACGGCACTAGCCTCCATTAGTCTATAGCCCATGTTCTCGGCCCTAGCCGTGGCGGCGACACAAAACCCGACCATTTTTGGGGGAAGATAGAAGGATGACTTTTCCAGTAGAGCCAAGTGATCGTGACAGTCAAAGACCTGCCACCCCAAGAAGACAACGGCGTTATAAACGGAAATCGCGAGCAAGAAAGGGCCGAAACATCGCCATTGTCCTTGTCGGCATTCTTGCAGTCATCGCCCTGGCAGGCTACGGGTACGTAAGGTACCGTTACGGCCAGATCAAAAAGCTGAGCGTGCAGAACCTCACCGCGCCAGTCTCGAACCAACCGATGAATATCCTCATAGTGGGTTCCAATTCGCGGGCGGCATTAAACGGAAAGCAGGCTTCAGCATTCGGGACCCCGCAACAGGTTGGAGGCGCCAGAAGCGACGTCACTATGGTCCTCCACATCGACCCAAAGACCCGTTCTGTGTCCCTTGTCTCCATTCCCCGAGATCTCTTCATGCCCATTCCGGGCAGCAGTTTGTCAAACCGAGTCGACGCCTCTCTCAACGCTGGACCTAGCCAGCTTGTCAAAACAGTAGAGCAAGATCTCGGCATCAGTATCTCACACTATGTGGAGCTCAACTTCGACACATTCCAAAGCATCGTCCAAACCCTGGGCGGCCTAGACATGTACTTCCCTTATCCAGTCAGGGACGCGTACTCCGGACTGAATGTCCCAAATACCGGCTGCCATTACCTCAACGGATTCCAGGCGCTTGCTGTAGTACGTGCCCGACACCTCGAATACCAAACCTCTTCAGGTCAGTGGATCGAAGATCCGCTGGGAGATCTCTCAAGAATCCGTCGTGACCATGAATTCATGAGAGTGCTGTTCGCGGCCGTCAAAGCGAAGGGCATATCGAACCCTTTGACACTCAACTCGATTCTCTCCTCAGTCGCTCCGGATCTTCAAGTTGATTCCAGCTTCAGCCTCGGAGACATGATCTCCCTCGCCTCCAAGTTCAGAAGCATCAATCCCAACACGATTCCTACAGCTACTCTTCCAGTGGCATTGGTCAACAACTACACCTACAATGGAGCCAACTACGGGGATGTGGTATTCCCAGCACAACCACAGGACCAATCCGTGATAAACCAATACCTGGATGTGCCACCTCCACTTGTAAAGAAAGGGAGCTTTTCTATCTCTGTCCTCAATGGCTCCGGAATCGCCCAGCAGGCCGCAAAGATCTCGCAGCAGCTGACAGCAGATGGATTCAGCGTCGCCTCAACCGGGAATGCAAAGATTCTTAGCAAGAACGTCGAGAGCATCATCTACTACAAAGCTGGCTACCTGCAGCAGGCTGAATTGCTGCGCAACAGCCTGTCTGGCTCGGTTATCATGGGTGAGTCATCGACCCTAAGCCAAGCGCCAGTCGAGCTTGTCGCCGGAACAACCCTTACAGTTGCCAATTCACAGGCAACCGCAACTACACAGGCTCCCTCCACTACGACCACGTCTGCAGGTTCCACCCCAACAACGCTTGTTCCAGTCACGCTTCCCGCCACGGCATCAGTTACACCGCTTCAGCCCTGGGATCCCAGAGCGTGCCCTGCGGGCTCAAAGGTGACACCGGTTGGGTAAGTATATTGATCTTGCAGGAAACATCATGGCAACAAGAGCAAGAAGGCCAGGGCAGGTTACGAGTGGTCAACAGTCATGGATTCGCAATTTTGGCAAGATCACTTGCCAGCATCGACGGGGTGACCTGCCCCGCCACGACTTCAGCAACAGTGCCCTTTGAGTCAATGAAAACTGTAGTTGGCAGTCCGATGAGGTGATAGGGCTGCTCAAGCTGTCCGTGGCTGTCAAATGCCGAAGGATAGTTGACACTGCCTTGAACCAGCAGCGAGGCAGCAGCAGCTCGCGTGTCATTTTCGTCAACGCCAAGAAACTGGACCCGGCCGGCATAATACCTTGAAAGCGCCGCGAACTCCGGAAGTTCGGTCTTGCATGCGACGCACCACGAAGCAAAGAAATTCAGCACAATGGGTCGGCCTAGGAAGCGTCGGAGCGCCACGCTTTGCGAGGGAGAAGTGACACTAGAAAGTGAGAACTCCGGCGCAGCCTGTCCGACCAGCGGTCCTCCAACCTGGATTCCCGATGTCTGGGCCAGCGATGACAGCCCGGTTGTCGAACCCCCGGCACGCAATGAAGAAGCCACGGCATAGACAATGAAAGTGGCAAGGATGAGGAGAAAGGCCGGGAATACGAGCTTCCTTCTTCCGATACGGCCAGACCAGGCCCCATTCTGTGACGGGCTAGTGGTACCTGACAAGAATATCAATCCCCATTGCGAGAAACAGAATGGTGAGATATGAAATCGAGTAGCTGAATACCCTCATGGCAAGCTTTGGAGAACAATTCCTGTAAAGACCTACTGCATATGCAAAAAATCCTCCACCAAGAGTTAGTGCCGCTATGAAATAGATGATCCCTAGATGGCCGACAGGCACGAGCAGCAAGGTCGCTATCCAGAGTAAGACGGTATAGACGACGATCTCGCTGGCGGTTCTCTTCGGACTCGCCACCGAGGGCAGCATTGGGACATTCGCCCGGGAGTAATCGTCCTTATAGCGAAATGCGAGTGCCCAGAAGTGGGGAGGGGTCCAGAGAAATATGATCAAAAACATGATCACAGCGGTCCAAGAGAGGGAGTGGGCAACCGCCGCCCAGCCAACCAGGACTGGTGCGGCACCTGCTGCACCGCCGATCACTATATTCTGTGAGGACGTCCGCTTGAGCCAAAGCGTGTAAACGAATACATAGAAAAGTGCTGCAGCCAGAGCAAGAATCGCGCTCAACAAATCTACGAGCACTGCAAGTTCGACGAACGCAAGTACCTGGAGAAAAATCGCAAATGTCAGAGCAGCAGAGGGCGTTATCTCGCCCGTCACAAGAGGTCTTTTCTGAGTCCTCTTCATGATCGAATCGATGTCTCGGTCGGCCCACATGTTGACGGCATTAGCACCGCCGGCAGAGAGAGTCCCGCCGACGAGCGTGAAGACAACGAGCCACACACTTGGAATACCACGCTTTGCCACTATCATTGCCGGAACCGTGGTGATCAACAGGAGTTCTATAATTCGCGGCTTCATAAGGGCAACATAACTACCAACCACCCTTATACCACTGCGCCGACTTATTGTACCTACTATTAAGTTCATAGAGACCTAACGAATCCGTTTCCCAGCTGCTACACCATCCGATCACCCAAACACCCAGCGATTTGAGATCCGCCGATCACGCGATCACGGCTACAAATTCACGATTGGTCCTTGGAACCCACTTGCAGATCCTAGATTTAAAAGATGGTTGGAACCTGAGAAATTCCCCGATCACAGTATTTGCTATCTTGAATTTTATTCCACCCTATCATTCATCAACGTATTAAGAACCGGAGCAGGAACAAAGTCACAGATGAAGACAGATCACCGCATCACCGAACTGCGAAAGCTGCTGGACGAGTCGAATATTGACGTCCTCATAATCACCAACCTCTTAAACATACGGTATCTGACCGGCTTCACCGGTTCCGCCGCAACGCTCCTAATAGGTTCGCCATCATTCTCCAAGAATGATTACGGACTTCTTTGCACCGATAGCCGTTACAGCGAACAGTCGCATGTGCAAATAGCGGAGTCCAATGCTCAAATCGAGATCAGCATCGGGAATCTCGCAACTCAACTCGATAAGTCAAAGTTGTTTGCAAAGGGGGCCCTGGAAATTGGCATCGAGGCTGACTCAACCACGATTGCGAGCTTCAATGCATGGACTCAAGCGATGGAGAGGACAATTGCACCAAGCAAGGTAAAGGTCGAAAGCCTTAGACAGTTCAAAGACGAGGAGGAGATCGACGCTATCCGAAGAGCTTCGCATATCGCCGATGAAGCCCTCGCTGACGTGCTGCCAAAATTGAAAGGCGAACCCACGGAGATCCAGTTCGCTGCGGAACTCGAATTCCGGATGAGAATGCTCGGGGCCGAAGGACCTTCGTTTGAGACCATAGTGGCTTCTGGACCGCACTCGGCAATGCCGCACGCAAGGCCTACTGATAGAAAGATCACGGAAGGAGACCCGGTAGTCATCGACTTCGGCGCGGTGTGGGAGGGCTACCATTCCGATTGCACAAGAACCTACTTTTTGGGCGACACGCTTAGTCGAGAGTTTCAACGAATCTATCGGGCTGTCGAAGCTGCCCAGCAGGCGGGGGTGGAAAAGGCCGTTCTAGGCACAGGAGCCTCCGCCATCGATTCGGCATGTCGCGACACCCTTGCAGCTGTTAACCTTGAAGAGTTCTTCACCCACAGCACAGGACATGGAGTCGGGCTCGAGGTTCATGAACTGCCGTGGATCCATAAAGACAGCCAATCTATCTTGGCCGTGGGCGATATATTGACCGTGGAACCGGGGGTTTATCTTGCCGGCCAGATGGGCGTTCGCATAGAAGACACAATTGCGATAACGAAAACAGGCAGCGAATGCCTGACAGAGATTCCCAAGTCTCCGATAATTTCTTGACCAACCAGGAGTCGGTTTCTGATGGGACACGCGATGCAGTACCTGCACAAAACGTTAGAATGTGAACCACGTTCACAAAGGGCTTCGTGTTTCTAGCCAGCTGGAAGGGTCTCATGGCAATCTCAACCTCAACGAATGATCTCAAGAATGGAATGACGCTGGATCTCGGTGAAGGGCTTTTCACTGTAGTCGAGTTTCAACACGTCAAACCAGGCAAGGGAGGTGCATTCGTACGCACCAAGCTAAAGAACCTTCGAACCGGAGCCGTCATCGAGCGCACCTATAGAGCCGATGAAAAACTCGATCAGGCAATCATTGAAAAGCGCGATATGCAGTTTCTCTACCGAGACGGCGCCCAGTACGTATTCATGGACACCACCTCTTACGATCAGATTCAAATCGACCCTGCCGCGCTTGGCTCAGCCGCAAACTTTCTGAAAGAAGGTGACTCGGCTACGGTCAGCCAGTACGAAGGCGAGGTTGTGGCCGTCGAACTTCCCGCAGCCGTGGAGCTAACCGTAATCGAGACAGAGCCCGGCGTCCAGGGTGACCGCGTTTCAGGCGCACGAAAGCCCGCAACAGTAGAAACCGGCCTCATTCTTCAGGTACCGCTCTTCATCGAACCTGGCGAACGGATAAAGGTCGACACCAGGTCCGGAGAGTATCTAACTCGTGCCTAAGCCCGAGGACGAGCCAGCGCACGAACGAGTAACCATACCGGCAGGGGACGAGGAAGAAACCGAGGACTGGATCGTACCGATTTCCTCTAGGCGGGAAGGCCGAGAAAGGTTGATCTCCCTGCTATATGAGATGGAGATAAAAAACTCTTCGGCCGACACGCTTCTTGATGAGCTAATGCTCACGCCTGATCCATTCGTTACCAGTCGATTTCTTAGAATAGCCAAGAACAAGACACGAATGGAGGCCGAGATAAAGAG
>JAJYVK010000121.1 GCA_021792075.1 Actinomycetes bacterium
AGTTCGACATCCCGATAATAGTCGGCGGCTGCGCTTCTTATCATGCAGCGTTGCACCTTATGAGAACGGGTGCGGCAGGAATTCTCGTCGGTGTTGGTCCGGGCAATGCCTGTACTACGCGTGGCGTGTTGGGACTTGGAGTCCCGCAGGCCACTGCAATCGCGGATGCCGCCGGTGCAAGGATGCGGCACTTGGACGAGACTGGGGTCTATGTGCATGTGATTGCGGACGGCGGGATGAGCCGAGGTGGAGACATAGCCAAGGCTATCGCCTGTGGAGCAGATGCAGTCATGATCGGTTCACCTTTGGCCAGCTCTTACGAGGCGCCAGGACATGGGTATCACTGGGGCATGGCCACATTTCATCCGACCCTGCCAAGGGGAGCTCGTGTCAAGGTGTCCCAGCGAGGCTCTCTCCGGGAGATTCTTGTAGGACCAGCACATGAGAATGACGGACGCCTAAACCTTTTTGGCGCGCTTAGGACCTCCATGGCAACATGTGGCTACGAGACAGTGAAGGAGTTCCAGAAGGCCGAAGTCATGGTTGCGCCGGCGCTGCAGACTGAGGGCAAGGCGCTTCAGGCTGCACAGCACGTCGGCATGGGCCATTGATCTATCGCCAGGACTCCAACTGTGCATGATTTCAGAGCTTCATCGGTCCTGGTGGTGGACTTTGGTGCCCAGTACGCCCAGCTCATAGCTAGGAGGATCAGGGACCACCACGTCTACTCTGAGATCGTTTCCAATGAGATTGCTTATGAGGAACTCTTGGAGCGCAGGCCCAAGGGAATCGTTTTATCCGGTGGGCCCAAGAGTGTGAACGAGCCCGGCGCGCCTCGCATTGACCGGCGCATACTCGAGATGGGGATTCCAATTCTCGGCATCTGCTACGGGGCTCAGCTGATAGCAGCGGAGCTGGGTGGTGTGGTGGAGAAGAATGCAAAGGGTGAGTATGGCCGGGTCGAACTATCGGCAAGTGAGCACGGAGTTCTCCTTGGGCACTCGCCATTATCTCAGAATGTCTGGATGAGCCATTTCGACGCGATTTCAAAGGCTCCGGATGGCTTCAGGGTCACTGCTTCGACCCCCAATTCGCCCGTTGCGGTGATGGAGGACAGCTCAAGGGGGATATACGCAGTCCAGTACCACCCAGAAGTCGCTCATACCGATTTTGGCGAACAACTGTTGGGGAATTTCCTCAACGACGCCGCTGGGGCGGATGCCTCATGGACGAGCTACTCCATAATTGAGGAGACTCTCAAGAATCTCCGCGCTCAAATCGGCTCGGAGCGGGTGATCTGTGCGCTATCCGGCGGTGTCGATTCGTCGGTCGCCGCCGCCTTGGTCCACGAGGCGGTTGGTGATCAACTGGTGTGCGTGTTCGTCGATACGGGACTCATGCGAAGTGGAGAACGCGAGACGGTCGAGAAGACCTTCAGGGACCAGTTCAAGATCGAACTCGTTGTCGTAGACGCCAGCCAGAGGTTCTTCTCTCTTCTAAGTGGCGTGGTAGATCCGGAGGAGAAGCGCAAGATAATCGGGGCCACCTTTATTCGTGTCTTCGAGGACGTGGCTCAGGAGATCGAAGGCGCCAAATATCTCGTCCAAGGGACCCTCTATCCTGACGTCATCGAATCAGGAACCAGGGATGCGGCAAAGATAAAGTCGCATCACAATGTCGGTGGACTGCCGGACGACATGAACTTTGAGCTAGTTGAACCGCTGCGGCTTCTGTTCAAAGACGAGGTCAGAGCGATCGGCGAAGAGCTTGGCCTGCCGGAGAAGATCGTATGGCGGCAGCCGTTTCCGGGTCCCGGCTTGGCCGTTCGAATCGTGGGTGAGGTAACAGCCGATCGTGTGGAGGTTCTACGACAGGCGGATGCCATCGTGCAGGAGGAGATAGAGAACGCTGGCTTGACCCGCTCGCTTTGGCAGAGCTTTGCGGTTCTGCCCGCCATCAAAAGTGTCGGGGTGATGGGGGACGAGAGAACCTACGCTTATCCCATCATATTGAGGGCCGTGACCTCGCTCGATGCAATGACCGCCGACTGGGCTCGATTGCCCTATGAGGTCCTCGAGTCGATATCCTCCAGGGTGATAGCAGAGGTATCCGGTGTCAATAGGGTGGTTTATGACATCACTTCCAAGCCTCCCGGAACTATTGAATGGGAATAGCTGTTGTCCTATAGCCTTTTTGTTCTATGTCTTTAGAGTCTTTGCTTTCCGATCTGAATCCCGCCCAAAGTGCTGCAGTGACCCATATCGGGGGTCCACTTGTTGTCATTGCCGGTGCGGGCTCGGGTAAGACACGGGTGCTGACCAGGCGGATTGCATTTCTCATAGAGGCGATGGGCATATCCCCGTACGAAATTCTGGCGATCACCTTCACCAATAAGGCCGCTGCCGAGATGAGGAGCCGCCTGGCCGATCTGATCGGTCCCGTTGCTGAGAAGATGTGGGTATCGACATTTCATTCAGCATGTGTTCGCATACTGCGCCAGCACTCGACCGCTCTTGGTTTCAAGTCGAGCTTCACCATCTACGACCAAGCCGACTCCGTCCGGCTGATCGGGTACGTTGGACGAGACCTTGATCTCGATGCCAAGAGATTTCCACCCAAGTCCTTAGCAAATTACATCTCACAAGCCAAAGCGGATCTCGTTTCACCGGAACGCTACGCCGATGCCGCTAGAAACATCTTTGAGAGAAAGATTGCCGAGGTTTACGCGGAATATCAGAGGCGGCTGCTCGCATCATCGGCGATGGACTTCGACGATCTTTTGAACATGACGGTAAAGCTTTTCGAGACCTTCCCTGAAGTGTTGGAGAACTATCAGCGAAGATTTCTGCATCTTCTCGTCGACGAGTATCAGGACACCAACAAGGTACAAAATCGGCTCGTTGCCCTGCTAGGCGCGGAGTCGCGAAACGTCTTTGTCGTCGGTGATTCAGACCAGAGCGTTTATGGTTTCCGCGGGGCGGATATGACCAACATCTTGGAGTTCGAAAGCTTCTTTCCTGACGCCGGTACCGTTGTTTTGGAGCAAAACTATCGGTCGACTCAAAGAATTTTGGATGCTGCCAACGCCGTGATAGCCAACAACATCTCAAGAGTCCCCAAGAACCTGTGGACTTCGAGTGGAAGTGGTGAACTCATTCGGCTTTACAAGGCACAGACCGATCGGGAGGAAGCGGCATTCATCGCCTCCAAGATCGTAGAACTCACCTCGACGGCGCACTCGTTCTCCGACATCGCGGTTTTTTACCGTACGAACTCGCAGTCACGAGTGGTCGAGGAGGAGTTCGTTCGCAGGGTGATCCCGTACCGCGTCATCGGGGGTACGAGATTTTACGACCGCAAAGAGGTCAAGGACATTCTCGCCTATCTTCGCGTTGTCAACAATCCCCAGGACGAGGTTTCCATGAGGAGAATCTTGAATGTGCCCAAACGCGGTGTGGGGGAGGCTTCGATCGCGAAGATCGACCTTTTCGCCAATATGGCGAGTATCGCTTTCGTGGACGCGCTGGACCAAGCCGATAGTGCTGGAGTCACCGGAAAGGCCCTATCCGGAATCAGGGAGTTGAGCGGGCTGCTCTCTGAGGCCAGAGATCTTGTCGCATCCGGCATCGAGGTCAAAGAGCTGGTCGAGTTCATTCTGGATCGCTCCGGATATATGGCTGAGCTGAGGGCTGAGCGGTCGATAGAGGCGATGGGCAGGGTTGAGAACCTCGAAGAGCTGGTTCGAGTTGGCTCCGAGCACGAAACGCTTCCTGACTTGCTCGAAGATGTCGCGCTTGTGTCCGCAACGGATGAAGATGTGCCCGATTCAACCGTGGTCCTGATGACGCTCCATATGGCAAAAGGGCTCGAATTCCCAGTGGTGTTTTTGACGGGGATGGAAGATGGGATATTTCCCCATTCACGATCGCTAGTGGAGCCACATGAGCTTGAAGAGGAGCGGCGACTCTGTTACGTCGGCATCACCCGGGCGAGGGAGAAGCTATTTCTCACTCTGGCGACCTCCCGTGGCCAGTGGGGGGAGGGCTTAGCAAATCCACCCAGCAGATTCCTGGACGAAATACCCGCAGAACTGGTCGAAGACCTTTCACCGAAGCGTTCTGTCTCATCTCTCTCGTACTTTCTGAATCGCGATTCAGACAAGGCTGGAAGGGATCGCGGGTCCGACTTTCCGGCAAAGTTCGGCGTTGGCGCAAGGTCTGCATCGCACGACCTTCTCAGCCTCAAAGTCGGAGACGACATAGTCCATGCCAAATGGGGGGAAGGTGTAGTGACCGGCACGCGGGGATCCGGCGACAAAACCGAGATTACGGTCAGATTCCCGTCCTTGGGGGAAAAGACGTTGCTTCTGTCACTGGCTCCAATCAAACGCGCATAGCTGGAGTTCCTATGAAGGTGACCTGGAGTGGCAAGAAGATTTAATTTCCTGCTGGTACTAAATCCTGACTGGGCCCAGCGTGGGTCGTTTCAAATCCCAAAACGACGTTAACACGGACATCCAAGATGAAAGAGCCCCGAGGAAACGGCACCGGTTTCTCGATGCCTTATTTTGCAATCTCGTCGAATTGCTGAGATACGATGTTTCAGCCAGAGAAATTTCTGAGCAGACTCGAGGAATTTGGTGAGGTATTTTTCAAGCCCTAGGCGCCAGGACAGAGACTCCGAGAGCATATCATCTGGATTTTTCATACCGCGCCGGCTGACGATCAGTTTTTTGGGTTTGGTAGCCGTGATTGTTGCAGGCACCTTGGGTTATATGGCCTTTGGCTTCGGTTTCGTTGACGCCCTGTTCGAGACCGTGATAACAGTCACAACGGTGGGCTATGGCGAGGTGCGCGCCTTCTCACATGGCGAGCAGATATTCTCGATAATTTTGATTGTCCTTGGAGTCGGCACAGCTGCCTATACCTTCAGCGTGATGATCGAGACGTTCATGGAAGGGTACCTGGGCGGGAGTTTCCGGAGGCGGAGGATGGAACGGGAGATAAGGTCGATGAAAGATCACGTGATCATATGTGGATGGGGGCGGGTGGGTAGGGCCATTCGTCATAACCTCAACGCCTCCAATGCAGACGTCGTTGTGGTTGATATTTCTTCCCAGCGTATCGGCACCGTTAATGGTCCATACATTCACGGGGATGCGACCGATGAGCAGGTTCTCAAGGAGGCGGGGATAGACCGTGCCCGAGTTCTGATCACTGCGCTGAATGCGGATGCAGACAATCTGTATGTGACTCTCACCGGAAGATCCATGAGGCCCGATCTTTTTATCGTCTCACGAGCAGCAAGCGAACAGGCTGTGCCAAAGCTTCATCAGGCAGGGGCAGACAGAGTTGTCAATCCCCAGGATCTTGGAGGGGCAAGAATGGCGGCTCTCGCGGTTCAGCCCCATGTCGCCGAGTTTCTCGATGTCGTGATGCACAATGGTGGCCTCGATTTTCGGCTCGAGCAGGTCAAGGTCTATCCGGACTCACCTCTCGTCGGTCAGACGCTGCGGAGCGCTATGGTTCATGACCAGACGGGCACGCTTGTGCTCGCGATGCGGGATTCGGATGGAGCGTTCAGGACTAACCCTCCTCCGACTGCAGAGATCCGAGCCGGCGAGGTGCTCATAGTGATCGGCGACGCGGGGCAGGTCGCATCTCTTCGCGCCCTGGCACAGGATGTCTAGCCAAAAGTCTAGCCGAACCCCTCTTCCCAG
>JAJYVK010000122.1 GCA_021792075.1 Actinomycetes bacterium
GGGAACGATAAAGCTTCAGACGTGGACCTTCGGCGCTATCAACCAATCAGTCTCGATGTCGCTGCGCTCCCGCCAACCGCGGGCTGTGGAGATCCCAATCGGGTCTGGGGCCGAGGTTGCAGCAATGGGCGGGATGGCGGAGTCGAGGTCGGACGACGAGGCCGATTCAAGGAACGCGGAGATGGCGGAATACGCGATAACGCAAGCCGTAGGCAGTAAGCGTCCGGCAAGGCGCGAAAAACGGATGCAGGTCCTGGCGCGGATGATCGGCCCGATGCTGAGAACCGATACTGCCACGACTAGGGAGCAGCTTGCAGCCCAGCTCAAGAGTTACTTCCCGAGCATAACCGAGAGCCAGGTTTCCCAAATCATCGAGCAGAGCGGTTTAGAGAAAGACGAGGTTTGCAAGTGAGCTGGATAAAGGTAGCTGATACACCCGTGTACTGCAATGGAAAAAAAATGGCGGTCGAAACCACACAAACAGCCAATGTGCCTGTCGCCTTGTCGGGCAGCGATTACCGGCGGGCGCACGATGGGTGCCACACCGCAGCGCTGCTCTGGAACCAGGCGGTTGACTGGGTGCGTCGTGAGTGGGAGTTCGGGCGTTCGCCGTCGAAGTACGACATCCAGCACTTCCTGACCGCACTACCATTGGAAGCCCGCCCACTGCATGCACATACCACCGAGATCATCGCACACGATCTCCATGAAGCGATCAGAACATCGAGAGCCTTGCGCAGGAACGGAATGTTGGCACGCTCCCCATGGCGTAAGAAGAACTATCGTCCGCTGTCGTTTACCGCTGACTACGGCTGGCGGATCAAAGACGCCAAGCTCCATCTCTCTCTCGGTCGAGGTCGGCCAGGGATCTCACTTCCGGTACCAAAAGTGATCGACTCTGGAACAAACCAGGTTGTCCCGCCCGATCTGTGGGGAGAGATCCAACTATGTTGGGACCAAGACGCCCGACGGTTCGCACTGCACATCCCTTATGAAACCGAACGACCGGTGTCCGGAGGCGATAACGTCACAGCCATCGACGAAGGCATTATCAACCCGATGACACTGGCGACCTGGGTGGATGATAAGACCATCTGCGTCACGATCATCAACGGACGCGAGGGCCGTGCGATCAAGCGCCAGAGGAACAAAGCGGTTGGCGCTATTCAGCGCAAGCTCGACAGAGCCAAGCCTGGATCCAAACATCACCGCCGACTGGTTTTGGCCAAGAAGAAGGTCAAGGCAAGGGCCCAGCGGCAACTCCGCGACTTCGACCACCAGATGGCGCGCATGGCCGCTAATCACGTGATCGCAAACAGTACCGGCAGGCTGGTAGTGGGCGATGTGCGCAAGATCGCGCACAAGACCAAAGTCCACCACCGCGCCAACCGTCGCCAGCGCCAACAGCTCTCCCAGTGGTCCAGGGGCGTGCAGGAAACCTACCTGCAGGAAAAAACTGGCCTCAAGATCGAGCATCTAAACGAGGCGGGTTCGAGTAAGACCTGTCCAGCGTGCCTGACACGCAACCGCCCGAGTGGGCGGGATTACCGGTGCAAGAACCCACAGTGCGGGTTTGTCTGCCACCGAGACGCTGTAGGAGGAATCAACATCTTACAGAAGGCAATACACGGGGAATACACCCCGATAGACGCGGACATAGAGATCCGCGTCACGTATCTCCGGGCTGTCGAACGCTGGTCTTTGGATCAACGCAAGGCACACCGCAAGGTGCAGCGCCGCAAGGCCAGAGCCCTGAGTAGCGCCCAGAACCGGGCCTCGTCGGAGGAGACTTCGGCGTGCAAGCCGATGCTAGCGAACTCATTCACCGGCTCCGACTCGTCGGTGCCAGACCCGTTGGTCGTGGTGGCGTGATGGGAGCGATGCCAGGTAATCACAATCGAGCGGATGGGTTAGAAGCCCCCTCTGTAAGGTCGGGGAGGTTCACACTCTACCTTCGCGCATACGGGACCCTTGCCATTGCGGTGGCCCTGGCGCTTGCGGGTTTCCTGTTGTCGCCCGCTATCGTCAGCGCTGTGGCTGGGCAGCTCCCCGCCGTGGATAGCGCTGCGGTTACGGGGCGTGCGGGGCTTTTTGTTTGGGTACTGAGGCTCTTGTTGATAGTGGTGGCGGGAACCATTGCGTGGCTTGCGCTGCAGGAAGGGCGCAGCGTGCTGGACGAGGCGGCTATGTGGGAAAGGGGAAATGACGGCGATATCGAGGTCTATCAGGGATTCGTGGAAGAGGTCGGCGTCCATCCGGTAGTAGCGCGGAGCGTCGTCGAAGCTGCTTCACGGATGAACGAAGAAGACCGGGCTCTCGACTTCCACCGGGCGAACATTCCCAACTTCGCCGCTGAGCTGGGATACCGGCTCGGAATCGATCCCAAGACCCGCGAGGCCATGCGGGAGTTCTTCGAGGCAAACCAGGACAAAGACACCCGGCGCAGTTTTTCCACCTCTATGCGTTTCATAATGGAGGGCGAGCGCATCGAGCAGTCCCATGATACGAACGCCGAAGTGGAGCCGGTTTCGCGATTCCAGCCTCAAGATTCGGAAGAAAAGGAGTTCGAATGCGCCCCGATGATCTTCGATGCTTGGGACGAACCGGCGGATGAGGATGCTTCTACAGATGGTGACGACCTGGTTCTCGAAGGCGCGGCTATGCGTCAGAGAGAAGATTCCGGCCCGAGCGAGCCCGTACATGAAAACGAGCCTGATCGTGAAGCGCACGACGAGGATTTGAGCGAGGACACCCATCCAGGGGTCCAGGTGGATTCCGGGTTCGATCCCGGCGAGGCTGAGTCGTCCAGCGAGAGTGAACAGGTTCGCGCAGAGGAGAGTATTTGGATCGACGAAGACCAGACCGAAGACGAAGACGGTAGATGTCGCGACGATTCCTTCGCTATCTACGAACCGGAGCCCGTTGAACCGGTAGAGGCGCTTGATGACGACGAGATCTTCGCCGCGGTAAGCGAGGACCCCAACATCGCCGCCTTATCCCAGGCGATCTTGCTGACCAGACGGCTGCCAAAATTCGAAAACATCCGCTACCTCTACGGCATCCATGGGTCGGACAACCCATCACTGGTGGTCGAGTTCCGCACAGCGAGCATCACGCACAAAGAGCAGATGGGTCCCATGGTAAAGCCGCTCTTCAACCACGCGGGTGTGCGGCGGCATTGCAGCCCCATATGGGTGTGCGATTTGGGAGACCGGCCCGCGCGGGAGGACGACCTGTCGGCGGTGATATGGATTCCGGTCGGTGTTGTGCATCTTGGTGACCCCTCTGACCGGTGCGCCTGGAAGCTGATCCCGGTGCCTTCTGGGGGTTCGCAAACCTTTTACGCTCTGGCTTCGGACATGCCACTTGCCGCAGCAAGGCTTGAGTGGGTGCTGGGAACCGTATACGACGACATGGAGATCTTGGAGGACGGCAATCCAAAGACCTTTTTCATTCCGAGTCTTCAAACCACGATCGATCTCATGGTGACGGATGCGAGGACTCACGACGACTATGACATCTATGGCGATGAAGCGGAACCCGCTGGGCCTGATGCGCCTGTTCTTTGCAATCTCTCCATTCTTGCAGATGGTGGGCGGAGGCTATTTTCCTCGCGCCTTGGAATTGAGGAGATGAGCCACCCCGACTGGCTTGCGGTGTTCTCCCTCACGGCTACGCTTTGCATGCGGTCCGAGCCGGTCGACTCGAAGGAGCTCTTGGGTCAGTGGGCGACGCCGACTAGCGCCAGAGGGCAACAGCTAATCTCCATGCTCGAAACGATTTTCGGCGAGTGCTTCACCGGGAGTCCAGATGGATGGGTGCTCTCGAACGTGCGCTTCGATCTCTTCTGGCTCGACGATCTCCTGAAGGGAGGCGCGAGGGAATCGATACTGCGCAATTACTTCATCAAGGACTTCGAGCCGGACTCGTTGGAGTGGATCTTGAATCTGGGGTCGATGGACCCAAGGACCCGCACCGGCGATTTCATCCAGATGGAGCAGCTGCTTCGCGGCGTGCTTGCTCAAGCAGTGGACATTCTGCGCGATGGCGCGGATACGGAACTCGCAGGCAAGCTTGATGCTGCGTGCAAGATGATCGGAAAGGATTCATAACATGGCTAAGCAGGGAACCAATTCCCAGGGATCTGGGAATGGATGGATACTTCTCATCGTATTGTTTGCTTTTGTCGTCCTGGCTTTTGGGGTGGGAGAAAAGGCTGTCGCTTTCGTCTTCCACGGAACGCCCCAAATGACAGTTTCGTCCTTTTTGATGACTCTTGTTAGCTGGAATTCGACAACGTTGTGGCACACAGCCTCGCCGCTGCCGCATCCGCTGGAATGGCACCTTCTGGGAGCGGCGGCGGTCGGTGCGACGGTTCTCTGCGTCTTGATCGTCGCTGCCTACGCCGCGCACCGAATCCAGGCGACGGGAGGGGACCTCTTCTCCATCTTCGGCGGCGGGAAAGCAGTGGACAAGAACTCCAGCAATCCTGCGAAATGGCTCGCGTTTGAGCCGAAGAAGTTTCGCGCATACGAGCCCGTCCGCGTGATCGCACAAGACGAGGTGAGACCGACCATGGTCGGAGTTCCGAAAAAACAGCGCAAGCTTGAAGAGTATGGACTGTTGCTCGGGTACGCCAAAAACGACCCCGCTCTTCCCATTGCACTGTCGGCGGAGCTCTCGGTTCTGGTGGCGGGGGAGCCCAGGTCGGGAAAGACCGCCGGGATGGTTATCCCTTGGGTACTGTCGTGGCGGGGACCACTCGTCACTACCAGCACCAGGAGCGAGGTCATGCGCTCTACTCTGGCCGCGAGAAGGCGGATCTCAGAGCACGTTTACGTGCTCTGCCTGCCCGGCACGTGGATCCCTGAAGGCGTGGAGCCCATCTCCTACGACATCTGCTGGTTCTACGAGGGGGAGTGGAAGATGTTGGTTGAGGCGGCCAAGAGGCGGGCTGCGATCTTTTCCGAGAGCGTCGTGGACAAGTCGCAGGAAGTTTGGGGGGAAACCACCAAACAGCTCTTCTCATGCTTGCTTCTGATCGGTTTTGCGTGGCGCTATGCCCAAGTCGTTCATAAAGGAGTGGATGCGGACAAGACCAAGCCGAGTCTCAGCCCATTCCATTCGGACGACAGCCACATACACGTGCTCCAGGAGCTTTCCATGCTCGACTGGGCGAAAACCGACAACGGCGTCAAGGCGGTGTGCAACTTCCTCCTGGAAAGCATTCCTTGTGGCAATGGCCAGTACGTGGCCGACTATGTCCGAAAGACGGTCAGAAGGATCAAGGGCGAAGTGGGAGGTACGGAGTTCGCGCAGACAGTAATTGGCCTACTGCAGGTAGCGCTCGGTGAGCTCAACGATGCTCAAATCGCGGCGGTCTTTTCCACCCCGTGGGACAAGCCGGTGTTCGATCCAGACAAGTTCTTGGCCGATTCGGGTACCCTCTACCTGATAAGCCGCGATGAAGGCGGGAGCAACCTGGCGAAGTACTTTTCCCTCGTCGTAAACGAGATCTCCTCAGCCGCTAGGCGGAGACAGCAGAAAATGAAGAGATGCGATCCGCCACTGGCACTCATCTTGGACGAGGTGGCCAACATCGCTCCACTACCCAACTTGAGGTCGTATATGTCGGAAGGCGGAGGAACAGGCATCACTACGGTCGCGTTCATACAGAACCTCACCCAGCTGGTGAGCGTCTACGGCGACGTGAAG
>JAJYVK010000123.1 GCA_021792075.1 Actinomycetes bacterium
CAATCCAGAATGGACGGACCCTGCCGGGAAGATCCTTCTGGTCGAGCGAAACCTTCCCGATGAACTCTGTGGATCAAAGATCGAATCTCTGAACAGCAAGCAGGCGAGGGTGGTCATGGTGACCAGGGCAAACGTTGCTCGCTTTTCGAATCCTGACCTGATCGGCCAGGAAGGGGACGTTCTGCATATCCTGATTGAGCGTGAAGCCCTCAAGGAGTTCGACGTGCAGCTCTCCAATAAGGAGGCGGAATGAAAGTAGTCATTGCGGGAGCTGGGAATGTGGGGTCATTCATCGCGGAGGACCTGCACAATGCAGGTCACGAGGTCCTTGTCCTGGAACAGGACGATCAGCTCGTAGCCAAGCTCAGCAAACAGATCAACTGCACCTGGGTGGTGGCGGACGCATGCGAAGTCTCATCGCTGCACAAGGCCGGGGTTGCGGACGCCGACGTGATGGTCGCTGCAACTGGAGATGATGAAGACAACCTCGTGGTATCCCTCCTCGCAAAACAGGAGTTCATGGTGCCGCGGGTCGTAGCGAGAGTCAACCACCCCAAGAACCACTGGCTCTTCAACAAGAGCTGGGGTGTAGACGTGGCAGTATCGACACCTCACCTGCTTTCATCACTTGTCGAAGAGGCGGTGAGCGTCGGCACGCTGGTCCGACTCCTATCCTTCGAGCAATCAGGTGCCCGGTTGGTGGAAGTAACATTGGCCGAGGATTCCCCGGCGGTGGATAGGGAGATAGCACAGGTAGGCATACCTAAAGGTGCGACTATCGTGGCGGTAGTGAGAACCGACAACATTGTCGTGCCACGCGGAGATACGATCCTGAGAATCGGCGACGAGGTTCTGGCTTTAGTCACCTCAGACACTGAGGAACAGGTGAAACATCTTCTGGTGGGAGGAACATAGGAACTCAAAGTGGACCTGTCTCAAAAACTCAGACATTTGGATAATTCGCCGGTACTCAAAGGTAGCGGCGAATTCACGTTCATGGCCGAAATCCCAGCTCGCGAGGGGGTCTATGAGATCCCTCGCGACAACTTTTACCGGGAGGTCACGAAAAACATCTTCCCGAAAGGCCTTTACAAACACCAGGTTGATGCACTCGAGCTGATCGATAAGGGTCTGAATGTGGTAATCACCACCTCCACCTCTTCTGGAAAATCTCTCTGTTTTCAGCTCCCTGTCGCCAAAGCGATACTCTCCTCGAAACGCAGGATCCAACGTCCCAAAGCGCTTGTTATCCATCCAACCAAGGCATTGGCCCAAGATCAGGTCAAGAGCTGGTCCAAGCTCAAGCTTCCCGGAATCCTGGTGAGCGCATTCGACGGTGACAGCAGTGCTGAACACAGGATAAACACCAGGAAGTATGCCGATATTTGGCTCACGAACCCAGAGATGATCAACTCAGCGATACTGGCAAACCACGGGCAGTACCACGCATTGTTGTCGGGCCTTGATTTCGTGGTCATCGACGAAGCCCATGTTTATCGTGGCGTCTTTGGGTCGCACGTAGCCAACCTCCTCCGCAGACTCATACGAATTGCAAACCTCTACGGCTCCAATCCACAATTCATCTTTACCTCAGCTACCATTGCAAATCCCGCAGAGAGCTGCGGCAAGCTGATCAACCAAGAAGTTGTGGCCATTGAAGAGGACTTTTCTCCGCAAGCTGCCAAGACGATCGCCATTTGGAAGCCGAGACTCCTAGACGAGACCAGCGGAGCCCGCTCCTCATACACGAGGGCGGCGGCTATGATCTCCTCCTATCTAGCAGCGACAGACCATAGGGTGATCACCTTCGTTAGATCGCGGCGCCTGAGCGAGGTTGTCGCGAATGAAGCTCGGGAGATCATTGCCAGCGACAATGAATTCGAGGTCCTCTCCTACCGGGGCGGCTATTTACCGGTCCAACGCAGAAATGTCGAACAGCTGGTGTCAGATGGTATCACCAAGCTGATTGTGTCCACTTCAGCAATGGAGCTGGGCGTAGACATAGGCCATCTCGACGCTGCAGTGATTGCCGGATTCCCAGGTACATTTTCCTCGTTCAGACAGCAGATCGGACGGGTTGGCAGAACCGGGGTTCCCAGCACAGCGATCTTGATCTGCAGTCCCGATGCGCTCGATCAGTGGATCAGCTTCTATCCCGACTCCATATTCACCCGGAGCTCGGAACGCGCGATAGTCAACCCGACTAACCACTACATCCTCAAGGAACACATTGAGGCTGCTTGCTTTGAGAGCCCCCTCCTCCAGCATGAGATTGCACAGTTCAGCGGTCCCACCACCCAGGACCAAGAGGCGGTTGAAAGGGTGATATCAAAACTCCAAGACGAGAAACTGATTTCACTAAGGGCCGGAAGCTATGCCACCAATTCTCAAAATCCGCCCCACCATCAAATATCGATGCGCTCTTCAGGGACGAAGCAGGTGCTGATCTCGGCGCAAGACGGCGAGCTGCTGGGAACCATCGAGTACGACAAGGCCCCGTCAACACTTCACGAGGGGGCGATCTACCTCCACCTTGGGCAAAGCTTCAAAGTGCTCTCACTGGACCTTGGAAACAATCTTGCTGTGGTCGAGCCATTTTGGGGCAAAGAGCAGACCAAAACCACATTCGACACCTTTTACGAGAACTTCGAGCCTACAAAGAAGACTCTCGGACGGGGCGTTTCGCTATGTCTTGGACCCAGCAAAATAACACAGGTCGTAACTGGCTACCAGCTCTTGTCACAATCAGGTGAGCTTTTGTCCACCAACAGACTCGAGATGCCCCCAACCGTTCTAGACACCACTGCATGGTGGCTGGAGTACGGGCCTGACGCCCTCAAAGAAATACCGGTGACCGAACTTCCCGGTGCTCTGCACGCCGCAGAACACGCGATGATATCCATGATGCCCATATTCGCAATATGCGACCGGTCGGATATAGGCGGGGTTTCACGAATGCTTCACGCTGACCCGTTTACCGCTGAACTCAAGAACAGCACGGTCGCCACCATCACAATCTACGACGGCTATCCTGGAGGCATCGGCATAGCAGAACTTGCTCACGAGATAGCACCCCAGCTGATCAGCCAGACAATAGGATCGATCCAGTCCTGCGAATGCGATCATGGTTGTCCATCCTGCATACAGAGCCCAAAATGCGGGAACCTGAACTCCCCGCTGAACAAAGCCTTTGCAGTGACTCTATTGCAGTCCACGCTGGATCGGCTTGGCGTATAGTGGGTGCAAGTCAGCAATAGTTGACCTGATTAAGTCCTAACTCATAAAGAAAGCTTAAGATGAAACCATGGAGGCTGCCTTCTTTGATCTTGACAAGACCGTAATCGCCAAAGCTTCGATGCTGGCATTCGGGCCGCCTTTCTACAAGGAAGGGCTGATCTCCCGCCGCACGGTGATCCGTAGCGCTTATGCGCAGCTGGTCTACCACCACATGGGAGCTAACGATCAGAAGCTCGCACGGTTGAGAGAGACGGTCCTCGCCCTGACTAAGGGTTGGGATCAGAACCGCGTCACCCAGATAGTGACGCGTACTCTTTCCGAGATTGTTGAGCCGCTCATATACCAAGAGGCGCTTGATCTTATGGAGTATCACCGAAGCCAAGGTCGACTGATCTATTTGATCTCCGCCTCACCGATCGAGATACTGGCTCCGCTGGGTGAGTTCTTGAATGTCGACGGGGTCATCGGCTCGAAGTCAAGGATCGATCCAGATGGCAAATATACCGGCGAGATGGAGTTCTACGCCTACGGACCATACAAAGTGGACGCAATGGTGGAGATCGCACAGGAACAGGGCATATCTCTCAGTGAGAGCTACGCCTACTCCGATTCGTACACCGACATCCCGATGCTTGAGGCTGTGGGCCATCCGGTGGCGGTCAATCCCGACCGGGTACTGACAAAAAGGGCTAAAGAGAACGGTTGGGAAATACTCACGTTTTCCAAGCCTGTACATGTCAAACCCGAAGACCGAAGAGGTACAAAGTCTCAGACTCTCGCTGCTGGAGCGGCAGCGATCGCTGTCGCGAGCCTAGCAACGGCCACAGGTGTAGCTTTGAGAAAACAACGCCAAGCGCGGTCGACTGCACACTGAAAATACCTCGCTTTGGGCGGATATTCCACAGCGCGCCGCCAATAACCAGAGCAGCTTGTTGAACGCAACTGTCAGGCCGAAGATCGCGACAGAGTCCCCTATTGACCCAGTTCGAATTCGACGTCAGCAGTTATCGTTATACGGTGGCTTTGATCTTCTTGGCTGCCACTGCACCCAGAGCCACGATGATCAAGAGAAGCAAGAGTTTTTTCATATCCCAAAAGGGTAGTGGCTAAATTAGGCATTCGCTATATCAACGAGAAAAGTTTTTCAAAACAACGACGGACGGTCCCCCAGCAATACTCACTAAGGTAAAAACACCAAAGGAGGTGTATGAGCACCTGGTGGGCTCCCCCGCCTTCAAAGCGGTCGGGACGGGCGAACCCCGTCCGGCGGGTTCGATTCCCGTCCACCTCCGCCAAAAGGACTCGTTACCCACGAATACGTTAATTCCCCCCTTGATTTTCTGGTAATTGCACGATAAAACCTTTATAAGGCTAAAGACGGAATTTTCCGGGATCTCATGAATGTATGGCAACGCAGAGAATGAGACGTGGGAAGGGCATATCTCCTGGTTAATGTAGCCAGGTTTACCGGCGATAGACCAATGATTGTGGAAAGAGCTAGATTGGGAGTCAATCGGATATATCCCAGAAGATCAGGTAACTGAGTTTGAGCCTCGTCAAAGAAATCGAATGGAGTGAGTATGTCCGAGAGAGAAGAGGTAGAACAAGCCATTGAAAGCCTTGGCGAGTTACGGCTGCTCGACTATCACACCGTGGGTGATGAGATAGTCGCGCAAGTTGAAACTCTCAAAAAGCCAGTTTACTGCCCAATTTGCGGCAGTGTTGCCGAGCCAAAAGACCGCAGGACCTCGACAATCCGTGATCTTCCGATAGGCAACAAACCGTTGGTAATCCTTTGGAAGAAGAGGGTTTGGAGCTGCACAAATCCAGACTGTCCTCAAGTAACCTGGACGGAGACGGCGGACTGGGTGAGTTCAAGGCACTCGCTTACCAACAGAGCCAAGCTTGATTTGGCGCGGCAAGCACTTGTTGAAAAGGTATCAGTCGCTCAACTGGCCCAAAAGTGGAAGATCTCCTGGTCGACTGCTATGAGCTCGATCAGGGAAGTCCAAGATCAAATCAAGGCGACTTCGTCGTAGTGCTCTGCTTACTCAAAGAATTCAGGTGCTAGACCGTCAGTAGGTCCCTCGCGCCCGTGTCAGAGGATGGGTGACGAAGCTTTGACATGGCACGAGCCTCGATCTGGCGAATTCTCTCGCGCGTGAGATTGAAGTGCTCTCCAACCTCTTCGAGCGTTCTCGGCTCACCTCGATCCAAGCCAAACCTGAGACGCAAGATCTCGCGTTCCCTCTCATCAAGAGGAGCCAGCAGGCGGGCAATCTCCACCGGCAGAAGCGAGGTCGCAGCCACTTCAAAGGGCGACTCCGCAGACCGATCCTCCACGACGTCGCCAAGTTCGGCGTCCCCGTCCTCACGAAGAGGCTCCGAGAGCGACAATGGCTCGGATCTGAATCTGAGCGCCTCGATAAGCTTGTCCTCGGGCATCTCGACCTCGTCGCCAAGCTCGTCC
>JAJYVK010000124.1 GCA_021792075.1 Actinomycetes bacterium
GGAGCGGGCCTGCTCGGGGTTGGTAGTGAACCCAACCTGATTATTGATGACCAGATGGACGGTTCCTCCGGTCCGATAGCCCGGAAGTTGAGAGAGATTGAGAGTCTCAGCAACAACACCTTGACCGGCGAAAGCCGCGTCTCCATGGATCAAGATCGGAAGTACTGGGAAATCCAGCCTGTCCGCAATGATATCCTGCTTCGCTCGGACCATTCCCTCGACCACTGGGTCCACCGCTTCGAGGTGGGATGGATTCGACGCCAAACTGACAGTCAGCTCGCGCCCAGAACGGGCGGTGAATCTTCCAACGGCGCCCTTGTGATACTTCACGTCACCGGAGCCCTGCACCGTAGTTGGATCGAGATTTCCTTCAAACTCTTTGAATATCTGCCCGTAAGACTTGCCAACGATGTTGGCAAGCACATTTAGCCTTCCCCGGTGAGCCATTCCGATCACGGCCTCTTCGAAACCAGCGTCAGCGGATTTTTGCAGAAGCTCGTCCACGAACGGTACGGCGGATTCGGCACCTTCAAGGCCAAAGCGCTTCTGCCCGATATAGCGGGTGTGCAGAAACCTCTCAAAAGCCTCAGCCGCATTCAGCCGGGAAAGAATATGACGCTTCGCCGCCTCGTCCAGCTCACCGGCAACGCCCTCTACCTGGCTTTGTATCCACCTTTTCTGGACAGGGTCAGATATGTGCATATACTCGTAACCGATGGTTCGGCAATAGGCGTCTCTGAGCACTGCCATTATCATTGACAGAGTCATCTTCTCCTTGCCGGCAAATCCGCCGGTGAAAAATGTGCGATCCAGATCCCAGACGGTTAGACCGTAAGTCAAGGGATCAAGCTCCGCCTGCAATGACGGCTTCATCAGCCCCAAGGGATCAAGATCTGCCAAGAGGTGACCGCGAACGCGGTAGTTGTTTATCAGAGTGTGAATGCGTACCTGCTTGGCCGCCTTGGAGAGCTCCGAGTCGCCAATCTGCCGATCCTCCTCCCAGACGAACGGCCGACCGATCACCCCAAGCGAGCTGAAGACCTCTTCGTAGAAGTCGTGCTTCCCGATCAAAAGCTCGTAGAGGCGAGCAAGAAATAGCCCAGACTCAGCGCCCTGGATCACCCTGTGATCATATGTCGACGTTATGGTTACAGACTTAGATACCCCGAGTTCTGCAAGAGTACCGGGATCCACCGATCCAAGTTCCGCCGAGTACGCCAAAGAGCCCACCCCGATGATGACCCCTTGTCCGGCCATCAAGCGCGGAATTGAGTGCTCTGTACCAATTGTTCCCGGATTGGTGAGTGACGCCGTTGCGCCGGCAAAGTCGTCGGGCGAAAGCTTGTTCGTGCGAACCTTTCTTATCAACTCCTCATATGCGTTCAGAAATTGAGCAAAATTCTGCGACTCGGCAGCTTTGATCACTGGTACATAAAGAGTCCTGCTGCCATCAGCCTTGGCCACATCAACCGCTATCCCGAGATTTATCGAAGCCGACCGTATAACTCCTGGATTTCCTTTGCCGTCGGCGTCCGTAACAAAAACTGAATTCATTGCCGGAACAGCCTTCATGGCCTGGACGATCGCGTATCCGATGAGGTGGGTGAAGCTCACCTTCCCTCCCTGAACCCTCGCGAGCTGGTTATTTATTGTCGCCCTGTTAACTTCGAGGAGCTTGGCTGGGATCGTCCGCACAGATGTAGCAGTCGGTACTCCAAGTGAGATCTCCATATTCGCAACGATCTTCGACGCCGCGCCGCGAAGAACCGTCGCACCTTCAACCGGCACCTGGTGAAGCACTGGAGCAGCCGTCCTACTCGGCGTAACCGCTCCGTCGACTGAGCCTGCTTCGGAAACTATCGCCTCACTTTTCGCACCCTCACCTAGCCGCGAGCGAACGTCGGCGGCGGAATCCTGCTGAATCGGTGCTGTTGTTGCCATTTGAGAGCTAGCTTCAATCACGTTGCTATTGGCTTGCGCTATTTGTTCTGCGATCGGCTTGTAGTCTGCAAAAAACTCCTGCCAGCTGGGTGACACTGAGCCAGGATCATTTAGGAATTGCTCGTACATCTCATCTACTAGCCATGCGTTGGGACCGAAAGCCCCATAAGTTAACGACCTGTTGT
This sequence comes from Actinomycetes bacterium, assembly GCA_021792075.1. GTDB lineage: Bacteria > Actinomycetota > Acidimicrobiia > Acidimicrobiales > Acidimicrobiaceae > SCQM01. The sequence continues at coordinate 2,127 of JAJYVK010000124.1, forward strand.
TCGCCATATGCTTAGACGTAACCTATCTTTTTAAAGTATTTAGAGCCGATATAACAGGCTAGTAACGCCAAGGTTAAAAACACCTAAATTATCGACTGTGCAGAGAAATAATACCGACGACATTCCTGCACGCAATTCTAATTCGATGCGGAAGAAACCGCTGATGCGGATGCAATCCGGGGTTCTGACACTACCATTTCTGTAGTCGCAATTTCATTTGGGATTAATTGAATATGCTGGGAGGGTCGGTGAAATTAGATGCAAGTTTATTTGAAGCAGCTCTATCAGCGATCGAGGTATCTGCCAAACGTGTAACAACTCGGAAAGGCTGCACGAAACTCCAGCAACCATCCCTGTTCGGCCCAACACCGCCCGTCACAAAAGTTTGGCAAGCCGTTGTCAACCAAGAACGATCGTTCAACTTTGGGCAACTTGACCACCCGAAACAGACTAGGGCTGGTTCCTGAAGTGTCACAACAAAAAGAGGAGCTCTACGAGCCTAAGCCGCCTCCCCAAATCCAGCCGATCGTCCTCAACTCAGATGTCCGATCAAGTCGCTGGCCCAGAGTTCTATTAGTACACGGCACAATGGACAGATCGACCTCCTTCAAGAGGGCTGCAAGGCATTTGGCAGGATACGAGGTCATATCGTACGATCGGCGAGGCTATGGGACATCACTTTTTAGTACTCCTTTAGGGACTCCGCAAAAGGTGAGTTGGCAACAGCATCTAAGCGATTTGGCAGAGATCATAAGGACTAGACCGACCGTTGTATTCGGCCACTCCTACGGCGGAACTCTTACACTTCTAGCTGCGGAGCGCGGTCTAGAAAATCTCGTTGGCATCGTAACCTTTGAGCCGCCACTCTCGTGGTGGCCGGGATGGTCGAAGTGGTCGGCCCATTCGATGGATCCCGCAGAGGAGATCGACTTCGAATGGGCCCAAGCTGAGGCCAGACGTTTCATGATCGCTCAAATCGGTGAAGAAAACTGGAAACGGCTTCCCAGCAAGACAAAACGCATGAGAGAGTCCGAGGGCGTGACAATGGTTTCCGAGATGAGCTCGATGGCTCACCTGCACCCTGCGCTAGACCCAAAAAGGATCAAGGTGCCGGCGATCATCGCGAGATCCGAAGATGCACCGGAAAGGCATGTAAGAGCTAGTCGATTTCTGGTCGAGAACATTCCCAACTCACAGCTCCGAATCATCTCAGGAACAAGCCACGGCGTCCACCTGCAGAGGCCTGAGAAAGTCGCGGAGCTGCTTCGCGAGCTTATAGGATTCTGCCACCAGTAAATATTGTGGAGACTAAGAGATGTACGCGAGATTGCTCTACTAAACGAACAGCCCCACTCGTTGAGCGATTGCCAGCAGAACCCCGACAACGTGCTTATACTCTAGGGGAAATAGAATCCATGACACCAGTCCAACCTAGATCTGAAAGTAATGTGACCCCGTCAAGACATTGAGAATTGTGTGATATTGGAAATAACAAGCCGCTTTCTCACGTTGGCTTTGAAAGCGCGGGCCATTTCCAACTCAGCGCTGATCGCCACGGAGGTAACGCCATGAAGATTCTAGTTAGCGGAGCAAGCGGCCTGATCGGTTCAGCAGTGGTAGCGGAACTGGCTCTGGGCGGACACGATGTCTACACATTGGGACGAAATCTAAACAAGGATCCTAAAGCTCTCCACTGGGATATCGAGGCCAGAACAGGAAGCTTGAAAAGCATTGAAAGCCTTCAAGGTGTCATTCACCTTTCCGGTGAATCAATTGGCAACAAACGTTGGACTAACCAGCAAAAGAAGAAAATCGTCGCCAGCCGGCTCGAAGGCACGCACTTTTTGATTGATCTCCTAGCTGAGGCAGATCTCAAACCCGAAGTGTTCATCGCCGCCTCAGCCATCGGGATATATGGAAACCGCAATGACGAGACCCTCGACGAATCGTCCGAACCAGGCAATGGCTTTCTCGCCTCGTTGGTACTCGACTGGGAACAGGAGGCCAGACAGGCGCAGTCCATTGCCACACGAGTCGTATTCGCGCGAACAGGCGTGGTTCTCTCGACCTACGGCGGCATGCTGGCTAAGCAGCTCACGCTGTTCAAATACGGCCTAGGGGCTGTACTCGGGAGCGGGAAACAGTATCTCAGCTGGATCCATCTTGAAGACGAAGTACGCGCGATCGTGGCTTCGCTTACAAACCCAAACATCTCAGGTGCTGTGAATTTGGTCTCTCCAAACCCGGTAACAAATCTAGATTTCTCAAAAACTCTCGCCAGAGTCCTACACAGGCCTCTGTTTTTCAAAGTGCCAGCTCTTGCCTTGGAGCTGACACTCGGAAAGGAATTTGCGGATGAGATGTTGTTCGCATCCCAGCGCGTCGCTCCAACAGTTCTAGAAAAAGCCGGGTTCGAATTCAGATTTCCGGACCTTGAAAACGCCCTATCAGACCTACTTAGATGAATTTAAGACAGATATGAGACGAACTGGAACATTAAAAGGGTCACTTAGAACCAGATTCAATCGCCTTGCTAAGATGTCGACCCTTACGGCCAGGATCGCTGCGACATATTTGACATTCAAATCAAGAACCATATTTTCCAACGCTTCCCGCAAGGAAGAACTTAACCGAGAGTTCGAAATAAAGAGCGCAAATCAGGTGGTAGAGACGCTCGGCCAGATGCGAGGGGTGATGATGAAGCTCGGTCAGATGGCAGGCTATCTCGACGACGGCATCCCAGAGAACGTGAAGGCCACCCTAGGGACTCTCTACAACAGCGTTCCTCCAATGACGAGGGAGCTGGCTGAAAGAACCATCGAAATCGAGCTAGGAGCCCCGCTGGACAGCGTTTTTGCGTCTTTTGATCTCGATCCGATCGCCGCGGCCTCAATTGGCCAGGTGCATAGGGCGATAACCAAATCAGGAAACGCAGTTGCCGTGAAGATCCAATATCCCGACGCAGCTTCGACAATGGCCGCGGATCTCGCGAACACCGATGCAATGTCTCGCATCATCGGTCTTGCCTTTCCGAACATTGACACCAAGCGAGTCGTAACTGAGATAAGGGAAAGGATGCTCGAAGAGCTTGACTATCAAATCGAAGCCAGAAACCAAGAGCTCTTCCACAACTACTACAGAGGCCATCCATTTATCCACATTCCGCGCATTTATCCGGAACTCTCTACAAAGCGACTCCTGGTGACGGAACTCGTCACAGGAAGCAGCTTCGACGAAGCTTTGACATGGCCAGCTACCGAACGCAATCTAGCAGCTGAGACCATCTATAGATTTGTCTTTGGCTCCCTGTACCGGATTGCTGCCTTCAATGGAGACCCGCATCCAGGCAACTACATCTTCCACAAAGCGGGCAAGGTGACCTTTCTTGATTTTGGACTGACAAAGGTATTCCAACCAGCGCATTTGTTTGTCTTCGAATCGATGATAAGAACGATACTGATAGAACCGAACCCAGATGAGTTCAGAAAGGTAATTGAATCGGCTGGACTGATACCACCGGACTCGCCGCTGGCCACGTCTGAGATCGTGGAGTACTTCGAGCACTTTTATGCCTTTC
>JAJYVK010000125.1 GCA_021792075.1 Actinomycetes bacterium
ATCAAATCCAAAGATCCCGGCAATTTGCGAGAGCAGCTTTGTCGTGATGGCTCTAAAGTTCATGGGCGCGTCGGACAGCAGATCTCTGTACAGCCGTTGAGGTCGCTCGAATCGCCTAGCGATTTCGGCTTCGTCGAAGGATCTAGTAGCTCCATGGTCAGATCGACTATCATCTCTACAAATTCTGGGGAGTCGGAGGGGGTTCGCGCCCTTGCCATTGATATTCCCAGGCTGCGAGCGGTCTTTGCTGCGAGGGTATCCAGGTCGTAAATGACTTCCATGTGGTCGGATACAAAGCTTATCGGAACGACAACCACGTTTTTGACACCCTTCGCTGCAAGAGATGCTAGTTGATACGATATATCCGGCTCTAGCCATTCTTGCGCAGGAGGACCTGATCTCGATTGGAATGCAAGTGAGGAGGGGAAGGTCACGCCGGCTCTTGCCTGAATGCCTCTGACCACAAAGTCAACCGCCCTTTCGAGCTGGCGCAGATACGGCGATGTCTGAGCCATTGATTTCGGAATGGAATGCGCAGTGAAGACGAATTCCGCCCCACCGGGGTCAGGAAGGCTTTCTAGGGCCCGAATGGAGTTGCTCACAAGGGGGCTGATGAATCCTGGATGCGAGTAGTAGTGCCGGATCTTGACCAGCTCAGGCGCATCGGGCCCTATCGCTTGACGGGCTAGTTCCACGTCGAGTTTGTATTGTCTGCAACCTGAATAGGAGCCAAAAGCGGAGGTGACAAAGGCGATTGCCCTCCTTCTTCCGTCCGCTCTCATCTGTTCCAGCGCGTCGGTGACGTATGGCGTGAAGTTGCGATTTCCGAAATAGATCGGAAGATCGATTCCGTGTTCTCCAAAAGCCGCTCGAACGCGCCTGATTAGATCTTTGTTGATCTCGTTGAGGGGACTCTTGCCGCCTAGCGTTCGGTATTGTTGTGCCACCAGCTCAAGCCGATCCCGTGGCACGTTTTTTCCCCTGGTGACATTTTCAAGAAATGGAATGATATCCGACTCTTGGTTTGGTCCGCCGAATGACTGAAACAAAAAGGCGTCAAAGTTCAATCTTGGAAAACCTACCGAACTGCTTTTTGGACCCTACCAACCTTGATGCAGGAGGTGCAGACGTTCATCCTCTTGGTCGTGGAGCCAACGATCGCACGGACCCTCTGGATGTTCGGGTTCCAGCGCCTTTTTGTGCGACGGTGTGAGTGGCTTATTGTCATGCCAAAGGCAGGCCCTTTGCCGCAGATTTCACAAACCGATGCCACTTTGTCACACCTCATGTCTAGACGCCGAAAATTGCTCGATTAATTCTAGGATGAATCGCAGGAAATGCGTTCGATCGCAATCCCTTATATTAGCATTTGCGCCGATGGACCATGCTCAAGAGTTGTTTGCCAAACAGTTGATAGGGGTTATTGAGACCTCAGCCGGGTTCTTGGAGCTTTTCAAGGACTCTATAAATCGACTAAACGTATATCCCGTTCCGGATGGAGACACGGGCTCCAACCTATCGTTGACCTTTCAGTCCATGCTAAACGAGATCGACGCTCTTGATCGCGAGTCGATGGATATTGGATCGTGTGTGCAGGCGATATCAAAGGGCGCGCTCATGGGCGCTAGGGGCAATTCGGGCGTGATATTTTCGCAGATAGTGCGTGGCTTTGCCGAGGGGGTAAAAAGGGCGAGCGACTCCGGTGAGAGCTTCATTTGCGGAGTAGCCTGGGGATTGGATTTGGGGTCGAAGCTAGCAGACGAGGCTGTGCTCAAACCGGTCGAGGGGACTATATTGACGGTAGCTCGCCGAGCTGCCGGCACGACCGAGACCGGTTCGTTTGACGAACGTCCGCTTGAATGGGTCCACCAACTCAGGCAGAGTGCCGTGGAGGCTCTCCTGGATACCCCGCGTCTTTTGCCCATTCTGGCAGAGGCGAACGTCGTTGACGCGGGAGGGGCGGGTTTCGTCTTGTTCATCGAAGCGATTGTCAAGATCGTGGACCCCGATTACCAGGAATTGGAGATGCCCTGGCTCGGAGTATCTGGAGCGGCGGGAAACGAGATGATCGGTGCAATTGCCGAGCAGGGCTCCCAGTACGGAGATGTTACGGATCTCAAGTACGAAGTGATGTTCCTCCTCGAGGCTACCGACGCCGCGATAGATGGCTTTAGAGAGGTATGGGCAGGCATCGGCGACTCCATAGTGGTTGTGGGGCAGGACGGGCTCTGGAACTGCCACATTCACACTGATGATGTCGGTGCATCGATTGAAGCGGGAGTTGAGGCGGGCAGGCCCAGAAATATCCGCGTCACCGATCTTTCGGAGCAAGTGAGGGAGGAGCGATGGGTTGTGGCAGCACATGGCAGCGGCGCGCCGAACCCGCTGGGCGTGTCTGCAGAGGGTTCGGCAACAGCGGTGATTGCCGTTGCCAACGGTGAAGGAATCGGACGCATATTTAGGTCGATGGGTGTCAACCGGATAGTTCTAGGGGGCCAGTCGATGAACCCATCGACCGCCGACTTGGTCTCTGCTCTGGACGAGGTCGAGGCTGATCAAGTCATCATATTGCCGAACAACCCAAATGTCATTCCCGTGGCACAGCTGGCAGCTGAATTGAGTTCGAGACACGTTGTCGTCATTCCAACCAGAAGTGTTATCGAGGGGTTCGCAGCGTTGATGGAGTTCGATCCTGCGGCGGAGGTCTCCGAGAATGTGGAGACCATGGTTGGAAGCGTCGCAAGGGTGGTAGCTGGAGAGGTAACACGTGCTGTCAGATCGTCGAAGTGGGCTGCAGGACGCATTTCTAGAGGGGACTACATGGGAATAGGAAAGGAGGGGATTCTTTCGGTTGAGCCATCCCTACTCGAGGCATCCAGGAAGCTTCTTGAGATCCTCATCTTCCCTAAGGCAGAGATAGTCACCGTTATAGAAGGTGAAGGCTCCTCGCAGGCGGTCACGAGAGAGCTGTCGGAATGGATCGCATCGAAGTGGCCGCATATAGAGATAGAGCTTCACCATGGTGGGCAGCCTCTTTACCCCTACCTGTTTGGCGTCGAATAGGGCTTGGCTTTCAGAAGACATGTGTCACAGTTGCGTAATATGCTTTGAGTAACGCAGATCCCTTTTAGCAGACACAAATTTTCGAGGTTCGATCATAAGAGAGTTAATTTCATTAATCGACCTGCCGGTCACAAGGCTAAGTGGCGTAGGTGAGAGAAAGGCCAAGGCGCTCCAAGAGCTTGGCATCGAATCGATATTCGATATCGTCACATACTATCCCAGGCGATATGTGGACCGTTCGCGGCAGGCCTCCCTGGCAGACCTGGCAGTGGGTGAGCAGGCACTTATTCTTGCCAGGGTGAGGCGTGTGCGGCTTCGCAGGACCCGAACGGGCAAAACAATGGTCGAGGTGGACGCCTTTGATGGTACCGGCTATCTGCACGTGGTCTTTTTCAATCAGCCCTGGCGTGCGAAGCAGCTATCAGAGGGAACCGAAGCAGCATTTTTTGGGAAGCTGGAGCGGTTTCAGCGCGTCACCCAGATGTCTAATCCGGTTGTGGATCTGATAGGTGATAGAACAGGGAGAATCGTGCCGATCTATCCTCAGTCGGAGAAGGCGGGACTTCCTTCCTGGGAGATTGCCAAGCTCATAGAGGATGCCCTTGTAAGAACAGGGGACCTAGTGGATCCTGTGCCTGAAGCAGTTCTTGACAGATTTGATCTCATGGGTCGGACTGCAGCGATCAGGGCGGTTCACAACCCTTCTGCCATGGCCGAAGCATTTGGGGCAAGGAGGCGTCTGGCCTTCGACGAACTTTTTCGTCTGCAGCTCATGCTGAGAAGGTCAAAGGTGGAGACTGCCCAGAGTTCGAAGGGGATCTCCCATTCGGTCTCACCGATGTTCGGAAGCGTTGTCCATACCTCTCGCCTCAACGCCGGGCTGTTCTCAGACGATGTGGTGCGTGCATCGGAAGTGCCGGCTTCACTCGTGAGCGAGTTTTTCGCTTCACTTCCCTTTGATCTGACCGGAGCGCAGAAGCGCGCTCTCGATGAGATCGCCAACGACATGCGATCGCCGATTCCCATGCACAGACTCCTGCAGGGCGATGTCGGTTCAGGGAAGACGCTTGTTGCACTCGGCATGCTTCTGATGGCGGTACAGGGCGGCTATCAAGGGGCTCTGATGGCTCCTACCGAAGTGTTGGTGGAGCAGCATTGGATCACGCTCTCACGGCTACTTAGAGGATTCAAAGTGCCTGGTTCGCATGGCAGCGGGCTATTCGAGGATTGCGAGAGGCAGATCAAGGTGGAGATGCTCTCCAGTAAAACGCCGGCCGCTGCGAAAAGAGAAATTCTCGAGGGCTTAGAAGCAGGCGAGATCGACATAATCGTCGGAACCCATTCTCTGATATCCGAGGGAGTCATGTTTCATGCATTGGGTGGCGTGGTGGTTGATGAGCAACATAGGTTTGGAGTTGAGCAGCGTGCAGTCTTGAGGGAGCGCGGGCGAACGGGACACGGGCTAGATCCCGACGTGCTGGTGATGACGGCGACACCTATTCCTAGAACTGCTGCTATGACAGTTTTTGGTGATCTCGATCTAACGATTCTTGACGAACTCCCACCAGGCAGAACGCCGATCGTGACCCGTTGGGCCAAGACGGAGGAGGAGTACTCAAGGGTGATCGAAAGAGTCCGCTCTGAGGTGGCTGGGGGGCGCCAGGCCTACGTTGTGTGCCCTTTGGTGGAAGGTTCTGAGAGGGTCGTTGCGAAATCGGCTACAGAAGAGTTTGAAAGGCTAAATGCACAGGAGCTGAAGGGTCTCAGGCTTGGCCTCATCCACGGACAGATGCTGCCGAGGGAAAAGGAGATTGTAATGGAGGAGTTTCGCCTCCATCGTATCGACGTGCTAGTCTCCACGACCGTCATCGAAGTTGGCGTAGACGTGCCGAATGCAACGGTTATGGTGATCGAGAACGCAGACCGTTTTGGCATTGCCCAACTTCACCAACTGAGAGGCCGAGTTGGGCGCGGCTCGAACAAGAGCTACTGCTACCTTGTTTGTTTAGCCGAAGCTGAAGAATCCAATCTCCGTCTCGAGGCACTGGTCTCGTCTACTGATGGCTTCTACCTGGCTGAAAAAGACCTGGAACTTAGGGGAGAGGGAACGATATTGGGGCGAAAACAGAAGGGTAGGAGCGACCTTAGGCTCGCCTCGCTGGCCAGGGATCGCGATCTTGTGGCTTTGGCTCAGGCGGTGGCCAAGGACGTGGTTGGGGACGATCCAGAGATGAATGCGTATCCGAATCTGATGCGCGAATTGCGCGCATTCCAGGATCCTGAGCAGAGCGAGTACCTCTTCCTCTCCTAGCGAGTTCGAAAATGCTCTAGCGCTGACAATCTAAGGCACCAGCGTGATCCTGGCAAAACACTTCGCACATGCCTATCTAATACACTTTTTCTTGGCCCTACAGTGTCGTGAACAGATTTATCGCGTTCTTGGCGCTGATCCATGCGCAAGGCGTGCTATAGATTGATGTTTGCTAGGTTTGATTCTGTGCGGGTACTTACAGGAGCGAAAAAGAGTCGGAAGTTGCTTACTAACGTCTCCGAGGCTACCCGG
>JAJYVK010000126.1 GCA_021792075.1 Actinomycetes bacterium
GCCGATATCAGCCCTCATGTCAGGAGCAATGATCAAGCTCGGCATCTTCGGCATCATTCAGTTCCTTATCATCGACCTTGGAACCACAAGCCGCTTCATGCCGATAGTTATCTTGGCCGCGGGTGCGATATCGGCTCTTCTGGGGGTTCTCTATGCCCTCATGGAGCACGACCTGAAACGCTTGCTCGCCTACCACAGCATCGAGAACATCGGGATCATCCTCTTGGGTGTCGGCGTGCTAGGGGTTGGCATCGATTGGAAGCAACCGGCCCTGATCGCCCTGGGACTGACGGCTTCTCTGTTCCATACCTTGAATCACGCGATCTTCAAGTCGCAGCTCTTCTTGGCCGCAGGCGCGGTCGAAAAACACACCGGCACACTGGATGCGGACCATCTTGGGGGGCTGGTTCGAACAATGCCCGGTGTTGCCATCGGCTTTTTAGCCGGATCGATGGCTATTACGGCTCTTCCACCGTTCAACGGATTCGTAAGTGAGTGGCTTACCTTCAGAGGACTATTGGGGCTAGCGGCGCACTCGGGGTGGCTTCTAGCAGCTTACGGACTCGCTCTCGCCATGTCGCTTGGACTCACGGGAGCACTCGCCGGAGTCTGTTTCGTAAAGGCATTCGGAACAATATTTCTAGGAGAGCCACGCCAAAAGGTGGCCCGCGACGCGATTCCGTTGAGCATGACTTCACCCGTTCTCGCTCTTGGCCTGCTCTCGCTTCTGCTCGGAATTCTGCCTCAGCCGCTTCTCCGTCTCGTTTCTCAACTCGACCCCAATGCCGCGCCCCAAAGTCTGGCTCCCGAAAGGCTGCCTCTTTCCCCGGAAACGCTGATTGTCGCCGCTCTACTCTTGGGAGGAACCGCTCTCTTTGTGAAACTCAGCCGAATACGGGATATAAGAACTGTGCCTCGCTGGTCATGCGGAAGAGTGCCAGACGCCTCAATGCAACTCACCTCCGCCTCGTTCACCAAAGCAATCCGGACCACTTTCGCAGTCATATATCGGCCGCATCGCAAGCTCGAACAGCTCGGTGGCCACGCACCAGATTTTGCCGAACGCCTGGTATATCGTGGCGGTACGGCACCGATCTGGGAGCGGCACGTTTACAAGCCGCTCTATCGCTTCGTTTGGAAGGCCTCTCATCTCAGCACCCGGATGCAGGCAGGGCCGGTCCGCCTCTATCTTGCTTACCTCTTAGGCACAGTTGGACTGATGATAGCCATCATTCACTAAGGACAGGGAAATCTCATGCAATGGCTCATTCAACTGATCGGCATTGTGGTCATCTTCAGCTGCTCCCCCCTTCTGTGGGGGATAACCCAGACGGTCAAGGCACGGCTTCAAGGACGACGGGGGCCTTCGATCTGGCAAATGTACCGCATAATCGCAAAGAACTGGGGCAAGGAGACCATTGCGCCGGAATTCAGTTCGTTCATATTTCGACTGGCTCCCAGCGTAAGCCTAGCGACGCTTCTCGCAGTCCTTGTAATGATCCCGATGTCTGGTCAGGCTCCTTCCGGCTGGCCCCACGACCTTCTGACCGTATTTTTCCTGTTGGCGTTGGAGCGCTTCTGGGTTGGACTAGGCGGGCTCGACAGCGCCGGCACATTCGGCGGACTCGGTGCCAGCAGGTCCGGCACCATAGGCACCGGAATCGAACCAGCGCTACTGGCGGCATTTGGTATCCTTTGGAAAGTGAGCGGGGCAAGCGCGATCGAACCTCTCACGAGCTGGGGCAAGGCTGTTCCGGGTGGGGTCTTCGCTTGGACTTTGGCAGCCGCCAGCTTCGCTTTGATATTTTTGGCCGAGCTGGGGCGACTACCGGTAGACAACCCGGACACTCATCTCGAGCTGACCATGATCCATGAGGCGGCGATCCTGGAGAGCAACGGGCGGCTGCTGGCGCTTAACCAGATGGCGATGACCTTGAAGCTTGCAGCAGTCGCCGCTCTGGGCTGGGTCATCCTCGGCCCGCATACCTCGTCTCAATGGTTTAACCTCGGCCTCCTGCTTCTCGAGCTGATCGGAACCTCGATCGCATTGGGATGGGTCGAGAGCCGCTTTACAAAGCTTCGCTACTTTCAGCTGCCGGCCTACTTGTCGGTTGCAGCCGGAATCGGCATGCTCGGATTCTTATTGGCGTCGGGAGGATTCAATCTGTGACAACCCTTTATCTGGTGTTATTCATCGCTGCTTTGGGACTGCTATGGACACGAAACATGCGGCTCAGCATCGGCCTACTCGCTCTTGAGGGAGTTCTGCTCAGCATAATGGTCTGGACTTCCGGCTACCTGTCTTGGACATCTGCCCTCGTCGCCTTGTCGACATTGGCAATCAAGGCGGGCTTGATTCCAGCCGTGTTGTTCAAGATGGTGAGAGCGACGCCGACCGAGGTCCGCCAAGACCAGTCCCTGCCGCTCTGGGCCTACGGAGCCGCCGTGGTGGTGACGCTTGGGACAGTTCACATAATCTCGCTGTTGGGCCCCAGCCATCTAATCCAAGATAAAGTGGCGTTCTTCTACTCGCTATCAACGGTCTATCTCGGCATGGTCATGATCGTCGCCCGTCGGCACCTGCTCTCTCAGATTGCAGCACTTGTCAGCATCGAGAACGGGCTGGTGCTCCTGGGTGTCTCTTTGGCTGGATCTCTGCCCATCTTAATAGAGTTCGGAATACTGGTTGATTTGGTTATCGCCGTCACCTTATTGGTCTGGACAGGCCGACGGATACACCGCGAATTTCAGACAACCGACGTGGTCGCGTTGCAGCAGCTGAGGGGGTAGGACCATATGAGTTACAGCTGGAGCCTTATGGGCCCGATTGCAATAACGCTCCTTGCAACTACAGTGCTGCGAAGACCAGGCTCGCGCCGGTTCAAATGGATTCAAGCTCTGGTTGCGGTGAACTTCGTCGCGGTATTCTTCGTCATTTTCCACGGTATCGAGGCAGGCAGCTGGCGTGCAATCTTCATCGCCACGACGAATTTCATAGCTCTCACCAGTGCATGGGATAGCATTTACTGGCTGAAAGAGCACCCTTCGATTGCTCCCGGCCGCTACTACCTCTGGTGGAGCCTCTTTTGGGGGGCACTTATCGTAGTGTCTCTGTCGCAGAATCTGGCGCTCTCCTGGCTGGCCCTTGAGTTCTCGACTCTGTCCTCGGCTGCGCTCATCGTCGAAATGAGCGACCGCCACTCCCTAGAGGCCGCCTGGAAATATATGGTAATCGCCTCCGTGGGCTTGATCCTGGGCCTGATTGGAATCGTCTTCGTCTATGCAAGTCTCAGATACCAAGGACTTTCCTGGTCAACACTTGATTATGGCAATCTTCATGCCCAGTATTCCAATATCGCACCTACAGTTCGGGAACTCGCCACCATCTTCATCGTCACCGGCTTCGGCACGAAGGCCGGACTCGTTCCATTTCACACCTGGCTGCCGGATGCGCATTCGGAGGCGCCGTCGCCGGTGAGCGGCCTCCTCTCAGGCATTCTCTTGGGGCTGTCGCTGTTCACGGTTGCCAGATTCATCAATGCGGTTCCTGCCGTTGCAGGCTCCGTCATAAGCGGATCCGAACTACTTATGATCTTCGGAAGCATCTCCGTCGTCATCGGGTCGCTCGCCTTGCTCGTACAGCACGACCTCAAGAGATTATTGGCCTACTCGTCGATCGAGCAGGTTGGAATCATGGCCGTCGCGTTGGGCGTGGGATCCCGTGTGGCTCTCGATGCGGCACTAGCACAGTTCGTCTTCCATGCCTTGATAAAGTCGACTCTTTTCTACAGCGCAGGTCATCTGACCGTCGGCTACGGAACCAAGAGGATCGACGGCATCACCGACCTCATAGCACGGAGCCGTTTCCAATCATTCCTTTGGGCCGCTGGCATACTCGCCTTGGCTGGCCTCCCCCCTCTTGGGCTTGCCTACAGCGAATGGTTGATAATCAGCCAATTGTGGATCCATCACGCCTATGGGGTGGTTCTTTTGATCTGTGGAGGGTTGACATTGACATTCGCAGCACTTACCCACCATCTGATCCGCACCCTCTGGGACTCCTCCCATCTGGGCAGCGAGTACCGGACTTCGCCACAGGGGGCGATCTGAAATGGTAAGTTCATGGCAAAAGCAGAACCAGGAGCTGAAAGACGCGAAATACGAGCTTCTAGCGATGACGGCCGACCGTCGTGGAAACCTAACGACCAGCTGGCTGGATCCAGCCAGCAGCAGCCGCGTATTTTCCAATCTGGAAGTCTCAGACGGGCGTTTCCCCTCACTTGCCGCCGTTCTGCCCGAGATCGCCTGGGATGAACGGGAGATCCACGATCTATTCGGCTGGATCCCCACGGGCCACCCAGATCTGAGACCCCTCGTCAGAACACCCCGATGGAGGCAAGACTTCTTTCCCATGATGTCTGGAGGGCAAGCTCCAAAATGGCTGGATGTTGAGCCTGATCTCCCTGCCAAAAAGGTGGAAGGAGAAGGCGTGACGATAATGAAAGTCGGCCCGACTCACGCAGGAATTATCGAATCGGGCCATTTCGTATTCAGCCTCATAGGGGAAAACATCCTGCACCTGGATGCTCACCTCTTCCAAAACCACCGAGGAGCTGAAGCTCTCTTGGAAGAGAAGCCGCTGCAACAGGTGGCCCCGCTGGTCACACGAGTCTGTGCCGCCGACACCGTGTCCAATCAAGCCAATTGGGCATTGGCGCTGGAGCAGCTCGCTGGATTTAAACAGTCCCCCCAGCTGGTAAAAGAACGAATAATTTTGCTCGAGGCAGAACGAGTTCTCAGCCACCTCAATGATCTGGCTCAGATTCCCGCAGGAGTGGGGTTCCAGGTTGCACACCAGAGAGCACTCGCCATGAAGGAACTTTGGCAGCGTTCACTGAAGACCCTCTTCGGCCACCGATTTCTCTTCGACACCATCCGGCCCGGATGGGCGAGATACGCTCCATCTGATACTCTTCTTGCCGATTTGAGTAAGCTGCGCAGCCTCTGGATTCCATGGAAACAGCTTGTCAGTGGGCATCACGGCTTTGTAAACCGGATGCAGGGAGTCGGAAAAGCCTCTCTGGATCAAGTCATCAGGCTGGGAGCACAAGGGGTGACGGCGAGGGCTGCTGGCAAGATGTTTGATGCCCGCCAGTCGCTTCCCTGGTACTCCGAGTTCTTCCGGGGTCCGCTGATTCAAAGCTCTGGCGATGTGCAAGGGCGCTTCAGAGTCCGCCTCGATGAGCTGGAGGCGTCGCTGGAGATGATCGAACAAGCCGCTCTGGGACTGAGCCGTACGAACCTCCAAGATCAGAAGTTCACCCCTCCTCTGACTCTCAGTGGACGCGCGGTGACCTTCACGGAGTCTCCGCATGGCATGAACGTTCACGATGTGACCCTTGAGGATGGAAGGATCACCAGATATCACATGCGGTCCGCAAGTTACAGGAATTGGCCGCTTATGGCTCAAGCCGTGGCGGGATACGGGGTAGCTGATTTCCCGCTCATAAACAAGAGCTTCGAACTGTGCTACAGCTGCACTGATCGCTGAAAAGGAGAAAAGGATGTCAAAATCCATCAAGGCTCTGCAGATCCG
>JAJYVK010000127.1 GCA_021792075.1 Actinomycetes bacterium
GCTATGGGCACGATTGGACAGGACAGCGAGACAATTGCAGACTGCAAAGACCTCTTCGTCAAGGAGATGTCGATCGAGTCCAACATCGATCCGGACATAATATCCGCGGTTTTGGCGGTCGTTGCATCCAATGGAGACGAAGCGGAGTTTGCCTTCATCCTCGACCGGTACCGCCACCCATCGACCCCACAGGAGGAGAACCGATATCTGATGGCCCTGGCCCTGTTCAAATCTCCGGAGCTGATCAAGAAGGTTCTTTCAATGACACTTGGCGAGATCCGCAGCCAAAACGGACCATTCGTGATTGCCAGCCTTCTGAGCGGACGTGAGTCAGGAGCTCTCGCCTGGAGCTTCATTGCCGAAAACTGGGAAGCTTTGCTCGTGAGATTCCCGGAAAACACGATTCCGCGAATGCTATCTGGTATCACCGCACTCGTCTCAGACGAGTCGCACTACCTCGAGCATGAGATCCGAACCTTCTTCGAGACACACGCCGTTCCCACTGGCGAGAAGAGCCTAAAGCAGACGCTAGAGAGATATGCGGTCAACCTTGCCTTCAGAAAGAGTCTGAACCAATCCGAACTCTTGGGACAACGCGTGGACAACTGACCCCGACGACGCTAACCAACCACGAATCGTCCCGTATTCTGTGTCGCCCTTTAATTCGCAGCGGCGTGTTGGATCACCTGGAGATTTCAGAGACATGATCGATAGTGAACTCCCACACTACCTGGCTCTCTCACTTAGCCGCAATAAGGAACTGATAAGAGCCACGAAGGGTTTCATGCCTCCCGACGAAGGAACGGGGTTGGCTTTGTCACTTCATCACTGTGAGCTTCCCAGCTTCCTTCCCGCCGTTGAGATTGGATCATATGCCGGGCTCTCCGCAATTTATCTGGGCATCGTAGCCAAGGAGCAGGGCAGGCTGCTCATCTCCGTTGATCATCACCACGGCTCAGAGGAGAATCAGCCCGGATGGGAGCACCACGATGCAAGCCTTATAGATCCGGTGTCAGGGAGAATGGACACTCTATACCTGTTCCGGCGGACCATCGAGCTCGCTGGACTTGTCGATTCTGTTGTCACCGTCGCAGCTGACTCGAAAAGATTCGCAAGCGTCTATCCCGGCAAGATAGCCTTTCTTTTCATTGACGGAGGCCATGGCATGGATCAAGCCCAAGACGACTTCAACAGCTGGGTCCCCAAGATAGCACCAAGTGGCTTTCTCGCAATACATGACGTCTTTGCTGATCCAGCTCTGGGTGGACGCGCACCGTTCCTTGTCTATCAGAAAGCACTGGCAAACGGATTCAAAGAGATCATGGTTCAGGGAAGCCTCAGGGTCATGAGAAAAGACCCAGAATAGTTGCGCCAATGCTGCCGCTGGCTTTTCCTGTGAGCACATAGCTCGAGATCAGGACTGCTGCCACCGAATAGGAGGACTGCTCGAGATGTGGAAATGACACGCCTGTCGGTCTGACCACACCGGTCAGATATCCACCATTGGCTCCGCGAAAACGATCAAGTGTCAGATATACCTCCTGTGAGAGCACCTCCTCTCCTTCCAAATGAAGCGCCATAGCCGTTTCAGCAGTCTCGGCCGCAGTAAACCAGTCATTCGGTGAAATACAGCGCACGCCCCAGTCAGGAAGGTAGAACCTGTCAAGAAAAGCCCTGGAGAGACTCTCTGAATCGGCGATCCCTCCCATCCGCGGATAGTAGTGATCCATGGCCCACCCCGATGTGTCTGCGTAGGGGCCAGCCAGATCCGCTACCGACTGGCTGAGAAGCTCCCTGGAATCCAGATACCGGCCGCCCCCGCCCCTTCCATGACGTTCGCTGAGTTCTGCCGCAATAGCAAGGGAATCACATATAGACGACGATGCGGCGACGAGAGAGGTCGGATAACCCTCACCGCGGGGATCAACCGCCCAAGGGATCGACCCATCAGCTCTTTGATGCTCCACAACTCGGTCGATCGCCGTCAGAACCATATCTACGTACGGTTCGATGTCAGCTTTGCTGCTGACGATCCTGTCCAGAACTGATACTAGAACCACCGGGTAGCAGCAGGTGTTGGTGTCCCTCCGGGGTTCTGCCACTCCCTGTGTCATGTAGAAATGACACCAGGTGCCATCGGCATTTTGCATGCGTGAAAGCCACCTGAGCCCGGCCAAAGCTTCCTCTACCCTTCCTCCGAGAGCGAGTGCGATCATGGCTTCGGTGTGGTTCCACGGATCAGCCCGTCCCCCTTCGAACCACGGAATCATTCCGGAACTTTGTTGAAGCGAGGCCAAAAAATCCAGGGAGGACGTGAGATCTACGTCGTCCATCAGTGAGTCGATGCGGCTGCTAAAGATCACCTGCCTCCTTTCTGGCATAGATTACCAGGCTCTTTCCACCCAGTGGATTGAGAAGCCTTTCCAGAATTGCAGTTAACTTAGGCTTCTTTGTGATATCCCAGACGAGGAATCGGTGATACATCCGATAGAAAATCGACTCCGTGTTGTCCACTCCCACCAGGCACCGGATCAGCCAATAAGGCGTGTGAAGTGCGTGGGCATGATGCGCTGCAAATACTCCAAACCCCGCTTTTTCAGCCAAATTGATAACTTGCGAACGGCGATAGATGCGAATATGGCCCCCAGGCGCATTGTGATACTCCGACGAGATCTGCCAATATATAGACTCAGGCAGGAAACGGGGCACCGTTACACATATCGTGCCACCAGGCTTCATTACCCTTGCTATCTCGCACATGACAGCTGTGTCATCCGCTATGTGCTCGAATACCTCAGAGGCAATAACTATATCGAACAACCCGTCGCGAAAGGGAAGCGCCATGCCGGATGCCTGAACAGCGAAGCCGATTCCGTTTCCCGGGCTGTCAGAGGCCAGCACCTTGAAAAAATCAGGCGCATTTTCGATCTCATCGAACGAAATATCTACCGCTGCCACATTTGCGCCCTGAGTGACCGCCCAAAATGCGTGCCTGCCAGCTCCGGCTCCAAAATCAAGCACGAGCTTTCCTCGGATCTCGCCGATTTTAGACGCTCTAACAGTGAGCATCAGCAACTTCCATCGGTCGAGACACCTTACCGCTCACCACGGGCCGCCAAAAGTTCAAGATAGTTCCGCTCGGTCGCCCTAGCCGTCTCGCTCCAGGTGAATCGGCTCATGACCCTCTCAAGCCCGTTCCTCCCGATCTCGTCGCGCAGAACGGCGGAATCCAGTCCTTCAAGTATCTTTTTCGCAAGATCCAACGGATCGCCGGCACGAGCAATCAACGCCGTCTGCCCATCGCTTCCAACTACCTCCGGCAGCGCCCCACCGTCCGTTGCCACGACCGGAGCGCCGCAAGCCATGGCTTCGACAGCGGGAAGAGAAAATCCCTCGTAGAGCGAGGGAACAACGGCAAGATCCGCTCGATTGTAAAGCTGGATCATCTGGTCGCGGCTGACGACGCCTGCGAAGTGCACGCAGCTATCAAGGCCCAATTGAGCAACCCTCGAGGGAAGCTTCGACTCCCGATTGGGACGGCCCATTATTATCAAACGTGCCTTGGTCTCCAGGCTCCTCACCTCTGCCATGGCCTCAACGAGCACGTGAAGCCCTTTCAAAGGCACATCTGCACTGGCCGTGGTGACGATCAGGCCTCGCTCCCTAGTCATGCCTGGAAGCGGCTTGAAAACAGACGTGTCGACGCCGATGGGCACAACCTTCGATCTGTCGAGACTAACGCCCATATATTTGAAAAGATCTCTTCGGGCAGTCTCTGAGACTGTGAGCACCCTCTCCAATTGCCTAGCCACCTCAACCTGCATTTTTACGAATCCGTACCAGCGAAACGCGCCAAATTTCGCCTTCGAACCCTTGGCGTGCTCGATCGCCAGCCGCCTGTCCACCGTAATTGGATGGTGGATGGATCCGATCACCGGCCATCCCTTAGAGGCTAGCCTCAAAATGGACCACGAAAGTGACTGGTTGTCATGTATAAGATCAAAGTCCTGGCGGCGCGAGACCAGAGCTTTCTCCAGCCTCCAACCGAAGCTCCTAGGCTCCGGAAAGCCTCCAGTTGCCATTATGGCAAACTCGGAAAGATCCTCAAGTGAGCGAAACTCACCGAGCTTTGGAACTCTGAACGGATCTTCAAAGCGATATAGATCGAGTGATGGGATTCGATTCAACTTAACAAGAAAAGGAGCCAGATCCGGATAGGGCTGTCCGGAAAATACCTCTACCCGATGGCCCCGCTTCGCAAGCTCTTCGGATAGGTGTTTCGTGTAGACGCCCTGACCGCCGGAGTGCGGATTACCACGATAAACACACAGGGCGATTCTAAGAGGCTCGATGTCGCTCGAATGATTCATGTAGCTACAGCCACCCAATGACCGTCTGAATGAGAAGCACCGATGAAAGGGCGGCAATCCCGACTACGACCACTGCAGCAACCTTCCTAAAAATTCGTCCGTTCACCGCGTCTCCAAGAATGCTCGTCCTGTTGGATAGAACCACAATAAACGTGAGGATAATTGGGGTCAGCAGGCCTTGAAGCACCTGCGTGAATATCAAAAGGGTGATCAAATTGACAGGCACGAGGGAAACGGCCGCGCCCAGCAGGACCTGGGCAGAGAAGAGCCCCAAGAACAAAGGCGCCTGCCTGAACTTTCGAGAGACCGACCTTTCAACCCCAAGGGCCTCGGCGATCGCATACGAGGTGGAAAGAGGCACCACAGCCCCAGCCAGCGCTGATGCACCAAGCAAGCCGATTGCAAAAAGTATCACCGCATCGGAGCCCGCCACGGGCTTAAGTGCCAGAGCAGCCTGCTTGGCAGACTGCAGCGGTCCGGTTCCTCCTATGGCCGCAGCGGTGGCAATGATAATGAAGATAGAGATGATGTTGGCAAATATCGCACCGCCGACAGCATCGGCACGTTCCAGAGGGTACTCATCGGGCGAAATGCCTCTGTCCACTACACCCGCTGCGGCATAAACCTGCATGTACGGCGAAATAGTAGTTCCTATGAGGGCAACACCAAGGAATATGAAGCTCTGAGAGGCTATAAAGTGCGGAAATACCGTCTGGGTGACCACCTTGTGCCAGTCGGGGTGCCCGACCACGGCTGCTATCGGATAGGCGAAGAACGCAAGCGACATCACCAAAAAGACGCGTTCCGCGTAGCGATAAGTTCCAAATAGCACGAGTCCCCATATGAGTATGGCTGACATCGGGATAGAAAGATAGCGGGACACCCCGAACAGCTGGAATGCCGCTCCAATACCAGCAAACTCGGAAACCACTAAACCTATATTCGATGCCGTCAACGCGATCATCGCCAGCCCAGCTAACCTGATCGAGAACTCCTCACGGATCAGTGCTGCCAAACCCTTGCCGCTGAACACTCCGAGACGTGCCGACATCTCCTGAACAACGACGAGGCCGATGGTCACCAGGACCATGAAGAAAAGGGTCCGATAGCCGAACTGCGAGCCAGCTGACGAATATGTCGCTATACCGCCCGCGTCGTTTCCAGCATTAGCAGCTATAAGACCCGGCCCTGCGGCAGCTAGGTAGACCCAGA
>JAJYVK010000128.1 GCA_021792075.1 Actinomycetes bacterium
GTGATTGGCAAATTACATTTCTGCTGGATATCTAGCCAAGGCAGTTGCCCCATCTTTTCCGCCTAATCCCATATGTACAAGAACCTCATCGCTCGGCAATTCCAAAGAATTGACGTCTTAACGGGTGTCGGTCATTATCGTTTGGTCAAGAACGGAGATTCCCAGGAACGATTCTAGAGAAGGAGCTGAACATGTCAAAGACCCCTCAGACAGACGTTGGCACCTCCGCAGAGGACAAATCCATCTCTGATCAGATAGATGCCATAATTAGTGAATCGAAAGACTGGCGGGGCAGAACGTTATATCAGCTGCGCGCTCTTATCAGGATGGCCGACCCTGAAGGCGTCGAAGAGGTCAAGTGGAAAAAGCCAAGCAAGCCCTCAGGAGTTCCAGTCTGGTCTCATGATGGAATACTTTGCGTGGCCGATACGCTCAAGAATGCCGTGAGGCTGACGTTCCCTAAGGGTGCACTGATCAAAGATCCCGAGAAACTCTTCAACGCGCGTTTAGACAGCAACACAGTTCGTGCAATAGATTTCCACGAAGGGGACTTGGTAGATGAGCTTGCCTTGAAGGAGCTTATTTCGCAGGCTGTGGAAATCAATGCTTCGAAGGCACGCAAACGATAAGTTCTGGGCAATCTGACTGTGTTGGAAGCTACACACTCCGGTGTGTCGCTACGTCGAAATGTCAGATGCCAGAAGCTGCGTCACGGAGTGGAAGGGACTTTTGAACAGGTGCCTGGTTGAAGGAGCTGCTCCTTTCAGGTAGGGACGCACCGCTACTCGAATATGTGATCGGTCCTCGATCCGTGAAGGCATTTATCGCAAAAAGAAATTACGCGCCGTGTATTTGTTGGTTGTTGGTTCCCGCGGCGAATGCTTGGCTGCGATGCGCCACGATGCTTCGAGGAGTTGTGGAGTCGTTGCTAATACGCAATCGTAGGAGAAAAAGCCCAGTTTTTACGCTTAGTCAAATTCTACGAAAATGCATTCGCCAGGGCACTCTTCGGATGCCTCTTTTACCGCCTCCTCAAGCTTGGCAGGAACTTGAGCCTTCTGCGCTGCGCCACCGGGATTGTCACATACGGTGCCGTCGTCTTTGACATATGCAATGCCGTCATCTTGAAGGGTGAAGACATCCGGACAAATCTCTTCGCAAAGTCCATCTCCCGTACAGAGATCCTGATCTATCCAAACCTTCATATTCGCTCCAGTCACTAAAATTCAAGCTTATAATTCGGCGCTTGAACCTTTTAAACTCACTACAACATTATCGCATAGTTACACTAAAATGTCATATTTGGTGCCCAGCGGCAACCTTGAGTGGCCGGTACACTCTCTGTGCGTGTGAACCCAGTTGTCGGCACGAGAATATGTCACGTCTTCTATTGGGGTCCCGAACAAATATTTCCACGTGAACCTTTCAGGAGATGACTCCGAAATGACTGTGCTAGCTTGCTCGCTTGTAGGCTCTCACCGCCAACGGGACGAAGACCGCCGCTATGCCGGCAAGCCATACCACGCTTTGCCAGGCGTGTAGAGCCAAGGGCCCGCCCAATGCCAGTGCCCTCATCTCGTCGATGACTATGGTTACTGGTTGGTTACTTGCGAACGCCTGCAGCCAGCCCGGCATTGACTGCACAGGTACGAAGGCGGCGCTCACGAAGGTGAGAGGGAAGAGCCACACTAGGCCGAACGAGCCGACCGACTCCTCGTCTTTGATTGCAAGACCGACATATGCGCTAACTGTGCAGATTGTGACGCCGAAAGCCACCCCAAATACAAGCATTATTACGGCAGGCAGTACCCCATTGTTGAAGCGAAAGCCCACTGCGTACCCGACTCCCAGAATTACAAGGACTGTCACAGTCAATCGAAGAGTGTCTGCTGCAAGCCGTCCGAGCAGTACCGCTGATCGAGCCATCGGCATCGCCCTGTAACGGTCGATGACTCCTTTCTGTAATTGTCTAGCCAGGGAAATGGCGGTGCCGAAAGAGGCAAACGCAGCCGACTGTGCAATGATGCCCGGCATTAGAAAGTTGACGTAGCCGCCTGGAACGTGGACCGGAATCGCACCGCCGAAGACGTAGCGAAACAGCAGCACGAACATAATCGGTTGAATGATCGTGAAGAAAAGGAAAGCTGGATTGCGAAACCAAACCAGTAAATCGCGGCGAGTCAAGGTTGCCGCGTCGGAAAGTCCGAGTTTGAACCTCTTCGAGGCCGGTTGGTTCGAAAGATCAAGGGCCACTAGGGGTTGTAGGTTGGAAAAGGTCATCGTGGCTCCTAGCGGTTCCGGCGACCAGCTTTTCGCAAGCGGTTAGATATAATTTTTTCAGAGTCATCGGCGCCGTGTCCCGTGAGGGCCAAAAAGACGTCGTCCAGCGAAGGCCTGTGGATGCTGAGAT
This sequence comes from Actinomycetes bacterium, assembly GCA_021792075.1. Classification (GTDB taxonomy): domain Bacteria; phylum Actinomycetota; class Acidimicrobiia; order Acidimicrobiales; family Acidimicrobiaceae; genus SCQM01. The sequence continues at coordinate 2,411 of JAJYVK010000128.1, forward strand.
CTTCAGTGCGTACTCCGATGGCGTCGAGACGCCGGACGGTCTCAATGAGGGAGTCAGAGCCGTTATCACCTACACGAAGGCTGACTCGGGAGGCCTCGTGGTCGATTAGAGGTTCCGTCTCGGAAAGAGATTTCACCGCTTCCGCTGCGTCTCCCACGCGATGTCGATCGACGACTGCGAACTCGACAACGTCTCCACCGATTTTGTTCTTGAGTTGCCGCGCCGTGCCTTCTGCAATGACCTGACCGTGATCGATGACCACGATCTCATCAGCAAGTTCGTCGGCCTCCTCCATATACTGTGTAGTGAGCAGCAGCGTGGTACCGGTTGACACCAGATCCCGGATCACTTCCCACATTCCGAGACGGCTTCGCGGATCGAGTCCCGTAGTCGGCTCGTCCAAAAACAGGACCTTGGGCAAAGATACCAGACTTAGAGCTAGGTCTAGCCGTCTCTGCATTCCGCCCGAATATCCTTTCGTCGGCCTGTCTGCGGCTTCGGCTAGATCAAACTGCTCCAAGAGCTCGTTGGCCCGTTGCGCCCTTGTTGCAGCGTCGATATGGTACAGCCGACCCATGATGTCTAGATTTTCCCTGCCAGTCAGCTCTTCCTGGATCGCAGTCGATTGACCTGCCAGTCCTATGATCTCTCGTACAGAGGCAGGCGAGCGCAGAGCATCACGACCTTCGACGAGGACCCGTCCCTTATCTGGTCGGAGGAGAGTAGTGAGGATCTTTACTGCTGTGGTTTTGCCAGCGCCGTTGGGTCCCAGTAGGCCTAGCACCTTACCTCGCTCCACAATCAGATCGATACCGCGCAGTGCCTGGACGTCACCGAACGACTTGTACACATCTTCGACGAAGATCGCGGGACCATTCCAAGCGGTGCTGTATTCAGGTGAACTCACTTTATTGTCCACCTGATTATTAGAGGGTTGTTGAAGCTTGAGCAGCGCAGTCGCATTTCGCGATTCGTCCTTTCTGCGATTGGAGCCTGGCGGAATTTGCCAATTTTTCAAATAGCTGATTTGATCCGAGTTAGCAGGTTCAGACCGTCTCCAGCGTTTAGCGCAGCAGCACCTGTCATAAGATATCAAAGTAGCTTGACATAGCAGTATTTGTCAAGGCATTCTTAACATATGAATGATTCTCAAAGCGAGGACTCTAGAAACATACCGCCGCTTATGTCTGCGGCGTGGGAGAGCGCCACCTCCGATCCGGACCCTCTAGCAGCTCTAGGCGCCACGCGAGCACTGATGGGGCTTTTGTCGACCTGGGAAGTGAAGCTCGCAGTAGAGGCAGTGGCGGCCGGTGCCACATGGGAGGCGATCGGCAGTTCTCTGGGCGTGAGCCGCCAAGCTGCCTGGGAGCACTTTCACCACCACGTAGCAGAGTTCAAGCACCAGGTGAGGGCGGAGGCTCGCGCTTTACGAGACCGGCATCGTCAAGAGATGCTCGAATTCCGCGATGATGTGAGACGGAAGGCGAAAGAGTACCGCATATCGAGATGAGGCGGAATCGTGTTCGCTGGTGCCTCAGGTTTTAGGGCTGACGCTCTCGGATGAAGCTGAAGCGAGATCGACGGACGAAGGAAGGTGAATTGCATGGTGAGTGCATCTGAAGCGATTGATGCGAAGATCAAGGAGTTGGGCGACTGGCGTGGCGAGACACTAAGTCAGGTGAGAAGAATCATCAGAGAAGCGGATCCTGATATCGTCGAAGAGTGGAAGTGGGTGAAGGCCACGAATCCCGGAACCCCCGTCTGGTCTCATAACGGGGGCATTTGTACCGGTGAGACCTACAAGAACGTTGTGAAGTTGACGTTTTTCAAGGGTGCTTCCTTGCTTGATCCGACCGGTCTTTTCAACTCCAGCCTTGACGGGGCCGTTCGGCGTGCTATCGATATCAAAGAGCATGACCAGATTGACGAGAAAGCGCTGAAGAACCTGATAGGCGAAGCTGTGGCATTCAACCTAAGCAGGTAAGAGACACTAATTCCTTACTGCCCTTGCTCCTGGCTAGCATGGTTGCAAATCTGATCGGCACCCTCATTCTCAAGAGGTCGATATTGACTGAGAAGGTTGCCAGACGAGGCTTTCACGTGGTGCGCGAGTATGGCGTCGAGCCTCTCGAGGGCGTACTCGCGCAGGAGGTCATGCGTAAGGAGATCCTGACCGTAGCGAGTGACTCCAAGATCGATACTTTGAGAGAGCTATTTCAGTCTTCGATCGAGGCTAGAAGGCAGAGGATTTACCCGGTGGCAGATGAGTCAGGTATATTCATAGGAGTTCTTCTGCGCTTGGATATCCTCCTACTGGACAGCTCGCAAGCCTCCGAGGTGACCGTCGAGGAGATGATGATCCGGTCGCCCGTTGTCGCTTATGTTGGCGAGACTCTTCGCACTGTCGCCGACAGAATGGCTGAAAGAGAGATCGGATCGGAGCGGTGCCGGTCGTAGAGATCGTCTCAGAAGAGCCGTTAGTGAGAGGCATAATAACGGAGTCTGATATCTTGAGGTCCCGTCAGCGGCAGCTCGTGGAGGAGAGGGCTCGAGAGAGGATATTGGGTCGGACTGTGTGGAGGGTGTAGAAATAGCTCCTTTGGTCGGTTGCGATTTGCATAGCCGTTCAGGGTGCTCATCTCTTGCTCGTACCGGCTGGTAACCATGATTTTTTTCTTTTCCAGCTCCAAGGGCGATAATTCTTCCTATAATTTTGTGATGCCTAAATGGTTCTTGGCGGGGTCATTTATGTGAGCTAATTATTGGGCGTGTCTTAGCGTCGGGTGAGATCCTGTTTGACATATCTCGGGTGTATTTGGAGCATACTTTTCAGAGCCAACTTTGCTATTAGCTCTATTGCCGGATTTGGTGAGGTAATTTCGTAGGTTGCGTCAGAGGGGTCTTGGGATGCAGGACGATGTTCACAGCTCAACTGATCGGTTGAGGTCTTCGCCAATTCAACCTGGGCCACTTTTACCCTTTTCAGACTTTTCCGCTGCTTCCAAGGCGGCGGTTGCCTATTTGAGGAATCTTACCAATTACGAGCTCTGTGCCGTAACCCGCTTGGAGGGAAATGAGTCGCTCTTTCTGAGTGTCAATGACTCTGAGTACAAGATCAAAGTTGGAGACACTCTGCCCTGGGACGAAATGATATGTTCAAGGGTCT
>JAJYVK010000129.1 GCA_021792075.1 Actinomycetes bacterium
CAAAGCACGACTTCGTTAATGACTTTAACTCCGTGGCGACTACGGGGAGTACGTGGAGATGTCGGTGAGGATCGACCTGCGTTGCTTGGGGCACAACAGCGGGCTATAAGTGCAGCTATAGATGACCTTGCTATTTGATTTGATCTTCACCAAAAGGCGAATACGGGTCGTCACATGTTGGAATACGAACTATTAGCCCTGGGATCGCTACGCCTGCCCGAATCCCTGTCGGTAGGGTAACGAGGCCAAATCGGTCGATCTTCAGCAAGCTCGTAGCTTGTTATTTTCGGCAGTCTTTTGGACTATAGGGGGCGCAATCGGCACAACTTATCTTTGGCATTTAGGTGAAGGCTAGCTCGCGTGTACTATGGTAATGTCATGGAATTTCGACGAATCAGTGGGCTGCCTCCCTACGTCTTTGGAGTCATCGATTCCCTCAAGGCGCAGGAAAGACGGGCTGGAAAAGACGTTATTGATCTCGCCTTCGGAAACCCCGATATCCCCTCGCCGGATATCGCTGTGGAGAAGCTTGCAGAGGCAGCCAGAAATCCCCGAAATCACCGGTATTCATCTAGCAAGGGCCTTCCGAATTTGCGTAAGGCTGTTGCCGATATGTACATGCGCAAATTTGGAGTAGAGCTGGATCCCGAGACCGAAGTGGTGTCCACAATCGGCGCCAAAGAGGGTTTTTCTCATGTCATGTGGGTGCTAGTTGGCCCAGGAGACGTAGCACTTGTACCATCGCCGTCCTACCCAATTCACATCTGGGGTCCACTGTTTGCGGGCGCCGAGGTGAGGCAGGTGAGGCTGGGACCTACCGCTCGTACTGAGGCTGTGGGGGAGGCGCCGAGAAGGGGAAATCCCGAGGAGTTTCTTTCAAACCTCGTAGAGGCTTTCGAGTCTTCATGGCCCAGACCTCGTGTGATTGTAATCTCTTTTCCTCACAACCCCACTACGACCAGCGTTGATCTCGATTGGATGACTAAGATTGTTGAGTTTGCCCGGGAGCGGGAGGTAGTTGTCGTTCATGACTTTGCCTACTCGGACACCGCATTCGATGGATACAAGCCCCCATCGGTTCTGCAAGTGCCCGGCGCAAAGGACGTAGCTGTCGAGCTTTACACCTTGACAAAGTCGTATTCGATGGCAGGCTGGCGCTCGGCTTTCATGGTGGGTAACAAAGAGGTCGTCGGAGCGCTTACCAAGTTGAAAAGCTATCTGGACTACGGCACTTTTCAGCCGATTCAAATTGCGGCCACAGTGACCTTGAACGAGGCCGACTCATACCCTCCAGTGGTGAACGCGATATACCAAGGTAGAAGAGATGTTCTGTGTGAAGGGCTGAACCGGATAGGATGGCAAATCGAAAAGCCCAGAGGAACGATGTTTGTATGGGGAGAGATTCCGGAGCCATACCAGGACTTGAGTTCGCTTGATTTCGCCAAATTTCTCGTTTCCGAGGCGCATGTAGCAGTGTCTCCAGGTGCAGGGTTTGGACCCGGTGGGGAAGGATTCGTTCGATTTGCTCTCATTGAGAATGAACAGAGAATTCACCAGGCTTTACGCAACCTCAAAAGGGCTCTGCCGAAGCTTTAAAAAATGCGTTGACCGTTCTTTAACCAAACCGCTTTGAAGCTGAAACTTCGTTGTAACAATGTCGCTATAGGATCGCACCGTGGCTCGTTATGTCATGAGAATATGGTTGGACGATCGTCCTGGCGCTCTTGGAGCTGTCGCATCCCGCATTGGGTCGGTGAAAGGTGATCTTGTAGGGATCGAGATCCTTGAGCGTGGCGCCGGCAGGGTGATCGACGAGCTGATAGTAGATCTCCCCAACGATGAGATGGTGGACCTGATGGTTCGAGAAGTTCAAGAAGTTGATGGCGTAGATGTCGAGAACGTGAGCATAGAGCCGAATTCTGAAAAGGATTTGCGGCTTGATCCAATTTTGACTGCTGCGGCAATTGTGGAGAAGGAGAGCAGAGCGGAGCTTATTGACGAACTGCTGGCTCGGCTTAGCTTCGACTACGCCGCTCAGTGGGTGGCGGCATTCGATATGTCGAACAACGTTGTCATCGCCTCGAAAGGCGCTGCACCTGTTCAGGGATGGGTGGATGCCTATCTGAAAGGAGTTGCTAACGTTTCCACGGGAAAGAGGAACGAACCCTCCGATGTCACATTGGTTTTGATGCGCCGATCCAAGGTGGCACTTCTGTTGGGAAGGCCTGAGCGTCCATTCAGGGATCTTGAACGGGCGCAGCTGGAGGCAATCGCCCGTATTGGTGATGTGAAGCTGTCGTCACTCACCAACTAGGCCAAGTTTTGCCAGATAACCGCTCCATTTTTTGGATCGTGACCTCGGGGCTGTCCGGTTGGCGGAGGGATCAAAGCTCTTTCGTGTCCGCCTTGCGCTTGCGATCTCTTCCAACCCTATGGCTCCGATTCCAACAGCTGACATCATCGCAACTCCATATGCCGTGGCCTCGGCCATAGATGAGGCGTTGCATTGCAAGCTCGTCTGATCTGCGATTAGCTGACAGAGAAAGTCCAGATTCGAAAGGCCGCCGTCTAGCGTCAGCGCTTGGACCGGGCCGCCCAGCTGAGTCGCTATCTCGTCGGTGACGAAAGCGGTCTGCAACGCGATCGATTCGAAGCCCGCTCTAGCGACGTGTGCCTTGGAACTGGAGGTGTCGAGACCTGCAATCATCGCGGAGGAGCTATCAGCCCACCACGGAGATCCAGTTCCGTCAAAGAACGGGATCAAGGCCACCTGGTCAGAGCTGCGAATCGAACGCGCAAGAGAGTCCAGCTCTTCCACGCTTTCGGCTATTCCCATGACATCGATCAGCCACTGCAGCGTGGATGCTGTTGAGAAGATGGAGCCCTCCAGGCAATAGGTGGTTCCGATGCCGCTCAGCTCCCATGCGATTGAGGTGATCAGCCCGGATTGTGCTCCAAGTCTCTGATTTCCTGTATTGGCGAGAACGAAGGTGCCGGTACCAAGGGTCGCTTTGCATTCGCCAAAGCTGAAACAGTGTTGGCCGAACAGAGAGGCCTGCTGGTCTCCTAGTACTGCGTGGATCGGTACGCCATGCCACTTTGAGAGCTCGCGGCAAGATATCTCCCCGAACATGGAATTCGAAGGAAGGGGGGTGGGGAGTAGTTCGAGGGGTACGTCAAAAAGTGCCCCCAACGACTTGTCATAGCGTCCGGAGTTGATGTTGAAGAGCGAGCTCCTCGAGGCATTGGTGAAGTCGGTAACTGGCGAGCCATGTCCGGTGAGCTTTGCCACGAGCCAGCTGTCTAGCGTCCCCAAGGCGAGATTTGCCGAGGGCATGCTGCTCAGCGATGAAGCGATCTCAGAGTACTTGGTCGCCGAGAAATAGGGGTCGAGCCGTAACCCACTTACTTCCCTTATATATTCTTCGGCTCCTAGCAGCCTCAGTTCCCGGCAGCGCGCAGCTCCTCTGCGGTCCTGCCAGGAGATGGCTTGTGCAAGGGGCTCCAGTTTCTCTCTATGCCAGGCCGTCACTGTTTCACGCTGGTTGGCTATTCCTATGGCTTTGGGCGGGGAAGGCAGCCTTTCAGCCAGATCTTCTAGCACCTCTATCGAAGATCGCAGTATCTGTTCAGGGTCCTGTTCGATCCGTCCGGGACTGCGATGCACCATGTAGAGCGGGCGCGAAGAGGAGGCAAGGCTTTCGCCGTCTTCGTCGAAGGCGATCGCCCTCGCTGATGTGGTTCCGACATCAAGACCGATGAAACTCATAATCTAGAAAGTACCTGAGGTTAAGTCGTGTGAGTCATTGGATTTTGATCTCCGGATTAGATGTGAACTCCTGCCATACTCTTTCGAGTCCTTGATCGATCTCGACTTCGAACTTCAGCCCGAGAGACTTCGCCAGAGAGTTGTCCACACTGACGCCCCGCATTTCCCCTGGTTTGGCCTCCACATGGTCGAATGGGATAGCGATGCCGGTTACCCTCGATACCTTTTCCACCAGGGAATTCACCGTGAGAGAGACGCCTGATCCTATGATCACCGGCCCTTGGTGAACCTTGGTGGCCAACGAGACGAAGGCTCGTGCAACGTCTTTGACGTAGACATAATCGCGGTACTGCTCACCGTCGCCGTAGATAGAGAACTTGGAGAGGCCGATCGCCGTGCGCATGAGTCTGGGCACTATCGAGTCCTTCTTGGACATTCCCTCCCCATAGACGTTTGTCAGTCTGAGAGGAGTGGCTGTCACTCCATAGCTGGAACCATAGGCGTTGGAAATGACTTCGGCGGCAGCCTTTGACGAGCCATAAGGCGTTAGCGGACGCATCGGTGAGTCTTCGGTTATTTCTCCATTCGCTATGTTGCCGACAACCGCGTTTGTAGACGCAAGCAGCATTTGCCTCGATCCTCTGTCGCGAGCAAATTCGAGCAGATTCTGCGTTCCGACAACGTTCGTCTCGAAGACGCCTTGAGGGTCATTGATCGACTGGAGAACAGAGGTCCTAGCGGCTAGATGGAAGATGGTGTCGATCTGATTGGGAAGGCTCTCGAACAGGGACCATCGGTCGGTAATATCTAAAGCCACATGCCTGGCATCAGGATTGGAGTCGGGCTGGAGGTCCACCACCGTTACGCTTCGGGAGTTCTCGAGAGCGAGCCTTACAAGATGCGATCCGATGAAGCCTGAGCCTCCCGTGATAAGTACATGACCTAAATGCATTCGCTACTCCCCCGATTGAACCAGATTGCAGTCGGCGCTGGCCTCTTTGAGTCAGGGACCTAAACTTCATGGTATGACTTCTTATCCCAATGAGTTTAGGCATTGGCTGCGAAGCCCAGTTGGCCGGAGGGCATTTCGCTACACTCTTGGGTCTGGGATATCTTTTGTGATCTCGCAGGTGGTCTTCATAGCTTCCTACGGCGTTTTTCAGATATTTGACGCCCGCGGCTCATCCATTTTCGCAACAGTGGCTGGCGCAGTACCGTCGTACTTCATGAACAGGTATTGGGCATGGGAGAAGCACGGTAAGTCACACCTTTCCAAGGAGGTGGTGCCCTACTTTGTGATGGCGCTGCTCTCGCTGGTCTTTTCCACCTGGTCGGCCGATTTCGCCTCTTCACATAGAGGGATGCTGGGGGCTTCGCATCTGGCTCAGGTCGCATTGGTCGATGGGGCCTATATAGCGTCCTTTGTAATCCTCTGGTTTGCAAAGTATGCGTTCATGGATAAGGTTCTTTTTGCGAAGAGGTCGCAAAGGGTGGAGGAAGTCTCAGTCTAGCGACCTCTTGTCGGAAACATCGGCAGGCTAGAGCTGCTTCTGTCCAGCAATGCGTCATGGGAAATTAATGGTTTCAATCAGGGGATACGGAACCGCTCCTAAGGCATCAAGACGCGGATTTATTGGTCCACCAGATCCATCATTACCCGAACAGCGGGAGCTGGGCGTGTGGTAGAGTGCCAGTGAGTTCGATCATGAAGGGAGCAGCGCTACGTCGTAGTGCGCGGTGGGAATGGGTAAATGTCACGTGAGCTTGGCGGTCGGGGAGTACGATCGCACGATTGCATTGATAT
>JAJYVK010000130.1 GCA_021792075.1 Actinomycetes bacterium
AGTTGGTGGTAGATGGGCCGTAGTCCCAGATCGCTCTTTAGGGCACGGAAGGCACCTTCGACTTTGGTAAGGGTCATATAGAGATGCCAGATCTCTTCAGATTCGAGATCTTTACGATTTGTCTCAATCACATAGGCGCCATAGAGGGTCTTCGACTCATCGATGCGGTCCTGTTTTTCTCTCAAGATGACATCGATGGCCTTGTTGTTTTCGTCGGTTACCACTTCAATTGAGTATTGGCGTGAGATGGACCGATGGATGTTACAGAGTCTGCCGATTCTGCGCTCTATGGTTTTTGGCTTTACGTAAGTGCCGGCTCTCAGCGATTTGGCTAATCGTTCAACATCGGAAATGAACCGAGCTGTCCTCTGGTCCGAGATGGCCTGTTCCTTCTTGCCCCGCCGCTCGGATACACACAGCACCCGGTTGATATCAGCATCACTTGCATCTTTTAGGTAGATGGTCTCATCGCTTGCATTGGTGATTGGAACAAAACTGGAGCGATCCTCCTTGAATTCGTCCAGGTATTTCTTGGCTTTATCAGATCTGGTTATAACCAGGTATGGCAACCCATATGACTCAACCAGTTCAATGTTGTCTCGGGTGGCAATGCCTTTGTCCATGACAACAGTAGGGCTGTCCTCGGTAAAAAGTCCCAGCTTCAGAAGGTCCTTGATGCTATCTAGCACATCTCGCAGTGTCTCTGGCTCTGATTGATTCCCGGGATAGATCTTCGAATATATAGGAAGTCCGCGGTCGTCTACCAAAAGTGCCAGAGAGACCAAAGTGCAGTCGTAGCGCTTTTCCTTGGAATGGCCATAATGGGCCAAGCCATTACCAAGTTCTCTTCCCTCGAAATAGGCATTGGTGAGATCGAAAAGAAATAGCCTTGCACCGGGGTAGAGTTCGGTCTCACGCTTTACAAGTGAAGATTCGATTGCGTCTTTGTTTTCATAAAGAGCATCTGCAATGTCGTAGACCGGGTCCTTGGGAACACTTGCAATAGAGTCGTCAATTAGTTCAGGCAGTGCAGTGTTGGAGCCAAGGTAGCGCCAGGTCGAAAGATCTGATCCCGGCTCGATGAGTCTCGAACATATAACCGCTTTAGCAAGAGCTTCTTCTTTCTCTGTGAAACCGCACTCAATGAGTACTTTCCCCATGCCAAGACGGTCGTAAAAGCTGGTGGCCAAAAGCTCCGGACCAAGGCTTTTCACCTCGGATGCTGACAGAGAGGAGAGATCGACGCTTTGAAAGTCTCCACTTTCTATGATCTCAGCCTTCTCCGATTTGGATCCCTGGACGAAGAGGTAGTTGGTGATTGCCTCATCGGCTATCTCTCTGATCTTGTCATCAGATTCAAATAGTGAATCTGTGCCAGAGAGCCGCATGGAAAGTGTGTGGGCAAGTCTTTTCCACTGGGAGCGGTCTAAATCAAGCTTGCCGAGCTCCATGACGATCTCTTGGCGAACGGAAGAGCCGTCCCGAACGGATCTAACCAGTTGATGCTTGGTGTAGCTCGTGCCGGTGGAGCGATTCTTGGTGGTCTTCTCACGGATGAACACAACCTCAAGTATAGCAGATATTTAGCCCTGTCAAGTGATTGATCTATATTATCTAATCCTTAGGGCACTACATTCACGAATCAGAAAACCGCCAACTCATCTACCAGCACTTGCGTAAATCTAACACGCCGGAATGAACCGAATCCCAGTAATACTAATAGGGACTTGTCGAAACTAGGGCTAGCAGCTCACGTCATAGTGATAGCTGCGATATGTGGGAGGCGCTTTCGGAGCTCGGGAGGTTCCTGAATAGTTGATCAGGTGTTGTGAATAGGTGTTCCAGAGGCTGGAGTGCGAATCTATTCCTCTGGGAGATGTTTTTTCCGCTCTCCTGCGATCGTATTCAGCGAGTTTTGCAACAGGTGCAAGGTCATCCACAGGCCGGAGATAGAGAGAAGATCCGGCAAGGGTAATCGCCTTTTGCCCTGCGTCGCTCCTCACCAATATCGTGCTGCTGCCAAGTTCAGAGCCTACATTGCCCACGGCAAGATCTGCGTTGATCCCGCTAAAATCAAAGCACTCATCACAACCCACCAAGCCAGCTCGCGCAAACTCATTGACCGGCCTCTTTAGGATTCCCTCGCCGGAGAGACCATGGACTGTCAGATTCCCGTCGCGGATATCGATGCGCGAGACTTGGTTCGTATCCACTCCGCATTTGGCAACCGCGTACTCAAGCTTGTCCGGATTGAACGACCGTGTGCAAAAGAGAGCGACGGTGAGCACAACGTTGTTTGCGGTGGTTCTTCTGTATTGCCAAGGGAACCTCTGGAGCATTCGCAAGACGTTGATCTGACACGGTGTACCCACGAAGGCTATCCGGCTCATCCCAGTGGGGAGAGGCCGGTTCAGCACAGCCAAGGGATGCGACTGATGGTACACGCTTCCAGCTGCCGAATATATATCCTCAACCGATATCGCCAAAAAACTCTCCGAATGGAACGCGTCCAGTTTTTTGGTGAGTACGGCACCGTCGATCTCACCCGTCTCCATGAGCGAAGAGAGAAGAGCGGTGACAGCTCCTCCATCTTGGGCACCTTTGGCTCGTCTTGCTGCACGGGCAGAGTATGCGGCGCGAATCCGGCCGAGCAGCGGAGATTCACGGGGGTCGCTTGCATCTCTTAGACTCTGTGGCGTCGCCTCCTGGGAGAGAAGCTCGGTCAACCGCTCAACTCTGAATCCCGCCAATGGACAGTAGTCCCAGCATGCGGAGCAGCCGGTGCACATCTTTACCAGCGTTGGTCTGCCATCTTCGGCCACCCCGATCGATCTCGACGGGCATGCGGCGATGCAGCCTCCGCAGCCAACGCACCTGTCTGCATCTATAACCGCAGAAGCAGTCTTGTGAAACCAGATCTTTTCCAAAAGTTCCGGCATCCCGCTTGCCGAGGCGATCTCATCGCGCACGTTGGATGCTGGATCAGCAAGGCTCAAAGTCATCTAATGCTCCAATTTCATTTGATCGGTTCTACGCCCCTACGACAGAGTCTGTGGGGTCTGATCCGCCTGACCAGGACTCCCTGACCGTCTTTATATCCGAAAGCTTGATTTCACCTTGAGCGACTCTGGAAACTAAACCTGTAATATCATCGAATGCCAGGTCGGTGGACAACTCGCCGCAACGCCATCTAGCCAGATTTCCAGCTCCCGCATCGCCTCCTAGGGCTATGTCGAATGCGTCGAAGATTCGAGACTCATCCTTGCCCATCGTTGCTCTTAGGCCGATATGAGCTAGTCCGATTTGCGCACATGACGCCTTGCACCCCGACATGTGAATTCTCAGTCCCTGCAGCCGGTTCCATCCTTCTTGGGGCACACTCGATCGCAGACGCTCGATGAGCCTCGCTCCGTATGGCTTCATGGCCAGAATCGCGAACTTGCAGAACGGCGCACTGGTGCATGCGATAACCGCCCGCTCAAAAGGATCCGGGTTGGGGCTGAACTTTGCCAGGAGGGGCTCATCCAAAAGGCTCTCTATATCTGCCACCCCCGTCAGGACCAGGTTCTGCCGATGAGTCAGGCGGATTCTGCCGTCTCCACGCCTTTCGGCTATCTCCGCAATTTCATTGATCTCATCTCCAGACAGCCTTCCCAGCGGCACGCAAAGGCCGACATAGTGAGTTCCGCATTTATCCCGATGGATCCCAAGATGGTCCTCGAATTGCCAGCTGGAAAGGTCGCGGCCCAACTCGCGTGGCTTGAATCCCAGACGACTTATGATCTCGGACTCGATCCTCTCTGGCCCCAACTCATGCACCAAAGCCCTGAAGCGGTTGACCGATGAGTTCTGAAAATCTCCGAACTCTACGAATACTTGAAGCGTAGCCCGCACTACTTCAGTCACTTGGTCAGAAGTTATGAAAAGATTTGCCTGGCTGGCGAGGCGGGGATAATCAGACAGCCCGCCTCCGAGGTGGAGGTGGAATCCCAGCTCGCCGTCTTTTTCAGCTGGAGTGAACGCGATGCAATTTACACGAGCAACGATGCAGTCGGTGTCACAGCCGGTAATGCCGACCTTGAACTTGCGAGGAAGAAAGGCGCTGAGAGGCTGATTCTCCATTGCGAAACTATTGAGTCTTTCTATAGCGTCGCCTACTTCGAAATGGGCTTTAGCGTCAATCCCGTCCACAGGGCATGAGGTGATGTTTCGCATGGAGTTCCCGCAAGCCTCATACGACCAGAGTCCAACCGATTCAAAGCGGTGCCAGATTTCGGGCAGGTTCTCGAAGCGTATCCAATGTATTTGAAAGTTCTGACGGGTGGTTATCTCGGCAAAGCGCTCGGGAGCGTCGGAACCGGGGTCTTTCAATGAGAAATCATTTACGACCCCGCCTATCACCCTGAGTTGCGAAGATGTGAGCCTTCCACCCGGTATTCGCGTCCTCAGCATGAAAGTCTCAGAAAAGTTGTCATCGTAGACTCCGACAAGCCTGAGTTTACCGACCCCAAGGGGACCGCGATCGGAGTCACTCAGGTCACCCCAGGCACACGAACCTTTCTCGAGAATCGCTTTCCTTATCTGCTCTGGGGTTTGCTCGACAGCAAAGATCGACTCGGTTACCATAGAGCTTCATGTTAGCATAAACCTGACTAAGTTGATCAACATTCGATACTTTATCTCTTACTTGTCATCCATCGGCCAAAGAAGTACGATGCCGTGCCGAAGATGGAGTCGACCCTTCTTCTGCACCGAAGGCATGGGTGTTGCAGTCATCTCCGGTGGGGTAAACGGTTGGGGGAGGTCAGCGTCGCGTGTATGCTCCCGGCATATGTTGCTTTTCGAAACGACAAAGTGGCTCTCTCGCCTGTCGTGTATGTCTGCTTAGAGGCTATGTGCGCAACGGGGCAGCGGAGATTGTGGTCGAATCTGAAGGTTTGGATGCCAAGCTGAGCTGGGCTGAGCTTGATTACTATTTATGACAGAAAGTGGTGCTTCATACACGCTTAGTGCTCTACGTTAAGTAATACAATACTTGTATGTACCAAGCTTTTACTTGGGACTTCGTCGTGCAGTAGCGTTGATTTGCGAGATTCTGAGTTTTGTGTCGAGGGGGTTCGATGACTAGAGTCTTGGGTGCGCTTTTGATGACGACGAAGCCAGTTCTTAGGGGATCCCCGGACGGCTTTGAAAGATCTAAGGTGAGTAGAGTCGCTGGGTCCAGCAGCCATCTGGCACAGAGAGCAGGTGCAGCCTTAGTTGGTCTGGTAACATTGATTGGGACCGTCATCGGATTTGGTAACCTGCCGTCAGCGTTTGCTCAAAGCGCTCCTTCGGTAACCATGATAAGTCCAGCTGCAGGTCCGACGACAGGGGGTACAAGCGTTACAATAAGCGGCGCCAACTTTGCAAGCGGTTCGACTACGGTCGATTTTGGCACAGTAGCGGCACAAAGCGTGACGGTTACATCTTCAAGTTCGATTACCGCTACCTCGCCGCCTGAATCCGCTGGAACCGTTGATATCACCGTTACGGTTTCTGGCAGCACTTCCGCAGTTTCGAGC
>JAJYVK010000131.1 GCA_021792075.1 Actinomycetes bacterium
ACCTGGCTGAGATGCCACACGTTCTGATTGCTGGGGCGACGGGTGCGGGAAAGTCTTCCTGCATCAATTCGATCATCACATCAGTGTTGATGCGGGCGACTCCAGACGAGGTCCGCATGATACTTGTCGATCCCAAACGGGTCGAGTTGGGCCAGTACAACGGACTTCCGCATCTTCTGACTCAGGTGGTCACAAATCCAAAGAAGGCGGCTAATGCGCTCTCGTGGGCGGTTAAGGAGATGGAGCGGCGCTACGACCTGCTTTCTGAGGTTGGAGTTCGAGACATCACCGGATATAACCAGATGGTGGCTTCTCTCGAAGCGGAGATGATGCTTAGCAAAGATGCTCCAAAATCCTTTATCGATGAGATTCTTGACGACGCCCCGCTGTTCAACAACGCAGCCAATCAGGTTTTAGAGCGCCTGCCGTTCATCATTGTCGTCGTCGACGAGCTCAACGATCTCATGATGGTTGCCGCACGAGACGTCGAAGAGTCGATCTGTCGTATAGCCCAAATGGCTCGTGCGGTAGGCATCCATCTTTTGATTGCCACGCAGAGACCTTCCGTTGACGTGATAACCGGAGTGATCAAGGCTAACATCCCATCCAGGATGGCCTTTTCGGTCTCTTCTCTCGCTGACTCAAGGGTCATACTGGATCAACCTGGGGCGGAGCGGCTTGTCGGCAAAGGTGACATGCTTCTTCTGAATGCTTCATCAAATGTTCCAAGGCGGATTCAGGCACCATGGGTAGCGGAGGCTGAGGTTCGGGCCGTTGTGGGGCACTGGTTGAGATCATCAAAGCCTCAATACGTAGACGGCGTTGAAGGCTCGGACGAGCATGGAGGGTCCGGCTTCGATCCCGATGGTTCCGACGACCTTTTGGAGCATGCTATCGAACTCGTTGTCTCCTCTCAGCTGGGTTCTACCTCGATGTTGCAGAGGAAGCTGCGTGTTGGCTTCGCGCGCGCCGGGCGCCTGATGGATCTGCTCGAGGCCAGGGGTATTGTGGGTCCGTCCGAAGGTTCCAAGCCACGGGTAGTGCTCATGAGCAAGGAAGAGTTGGAAAATCGTAAAGAAGAGGGATACTTCTAATTACTTCCACATCCTTTTTCACTATCTTGTTTCTAAGTATTTTGTTCACCCACACATTCGAAGTGCGACGCTTGCTGGTTGGAGGTTTTTCGGCATGAAAAGAAGTGACTCTTGGCTGGGTTCGGCTGCCGGCTCATCCTATTCCCGGGGGAGCCATTACAGAGATTCGGGGCCCTCTTTGGCAAGCTTGTCGAGAGTCATGATGGTTCTCGTGGTGCTTGTGGTCGTCGTTTCGGTGATACAACTTGTAAGACCTGTTCCACTGCCGAAGGCTCAGGATACAATCAGCAACACCGTCATACCGGGAACGCCTCCATCTCTTCCGTGGCCCTCACAAGGTGGAGGAGAGGTCGATATCCAAAATGTAGGGACTATCGGCAGCTTTAACGTAAACGAGCAAATACCCCTGGCATCGACAGCGAAGATTGTGACCGCTCTTGTGATCGTAAAGGACCATCCGTTATCGCTAGGGAGCGCCGGCCCGACGATAGTCATGACTCCGGCGGATGCAGCTACGTACCAATCAATGCTTGGCCAGCAGGACTCTGTAATGGCTGTGGCTAGTGGCGAGAATCTGACTGAGTATCAGCTTCTGGAAGCACTGTTGATACCTTCAGCCGACAATATTGCGGTCAAACTCGCAACATGGGACGCCGGCTCCGTTTCTGCGTTTGTAGCAAAGATGAATTCAATGGCGAAGGCTCTCGGTATGACACACACCGTTTTCAAAGACCCCTCAGGTCTTGACACTAGCACGGTCGGCTCTGCGGGAGATGAGGTCCAGGCAGCTCTGGCGCTTCTCAAGAACCCGGTCCTCTCCAAAATAGTTTCGATGCCTCAGGCGACGCTTCCGATAGTTGGAGTCGTCTATAACGTCAATTACAACGTCGGACATGACGGGTTTGTTGGAATCAAGACCGGTTCGATCGGTAATGGAGCGAACCTTGTATTTGCCGCTACGGGAGCCAGCTCCAAGGATCTGATCGTAGGAGCGATTCTTGGTCAATCTGGAGTCCAGCCACTCAGTGCGGCTCTTTCTGAGAGCACCAAGCTTGTTAACGCGGCGCGCAAGATTCCGGGTGATTTCAGTGTGTTGAAAAAGGGTCAGGAAGTTGGGCTGATCGATGCGCCGGGGATTCAGCCGATTCCTATAGATGCAGCTCAGTCTGTATCGTTTACCGGTTGGTCCGGATTGCATGTCAATTACATTGCCAAGTTTTTGCCGTTGAAAGGTCAGGTTGCCAAAGGCGCGAAGGTTGGAACGCTAACGGTTTCCGTTGGGGAGCAGTCGCAGACGGTATCCCTGATTGCCACCAAAGCGGTGAAAAGTCCTTCCGTGGCATGGCGATTGAAAAGACTCTAGGAGGCGGTCTGTGATAGCACGAGTTCCAGCGTCATCTGCGAATCTTGGTCCTGGCTTCGATACATTGGCCTTGGCGCTGTCTTTGTATCTGGAAGTTGAGGCGAATCCGGCCGATAGCTTCAGTGTCTTTGCGTTCGGCGAAGGGTCGGACCTGGCCGTGTCGGACTCCCATCTTGGGTCCCAGGTTGCTATGCGGGTTCTCGGGCATGCGAGGGTGCATCTTAATGTCCGCTCTCAGATCCCGTTGGGCAGGGGCCTCGGTTCATCTGCTGCATTTGTCTCTGCGTGCGCCGCTGCACTGGGTGCAGAAGACCCGTTCCTGGTGGCTTCGAGCTTCGACGGTCATCCCGAGAATGCAGCGGCTTCGGTGTTTGGCGGCTTTGTGACCGCTACGTCAGTGGGGTCGGAATATGTCTCGAGAAGTCTTCCGGTGGATCCGGAACTTGCCGCAGTAGTCGTAATTCCCTCGAATGAACTTGCGACCAAGACCGCCAGGGGTGTCTTGCCCAAATCTGTAAGCTTCAGCGATGCAGTATTCAACCTGGGCCGGATGGGTCTGCTGATAGCGGGGTTTTCCGACCTCGGTCAGCTGGTCGAGCAGGCGACACAGGACAGGCTTCACCAGTCGTATCGATCGGCTCTTTTCCCTGAATCGGTTGAGGTCATAGCCGCCCTAGAGGAGTCCGGGGCAATTGCTGCTTGCTGGTCGGGCGCAGGTCCAACGATGATCGGATTCTGCCGTGCTTCAGATTCTGCGGCAATAGCTGACAGGGTTGCTGAGTGGGTTGCAGGTAAAGGCGGAAAGTATGTCGTAAGGGAATTGAAGGCGGACTTCAAAGGGTTGGTGACGGCCGACTCCTATGGAGCAGATTTCAAGCCTTTGGAAGTTGCTAGTTTGTAGTAGATGAACTCTTCCTACTGGATCGAGACCCTGGGTTGTCCGAAGAATCGAGTCGACTCCGAGAAACTGGAGGGACGGCTGACCTCCCAAGGTCTGACTCCGGCATCTGATGCGAACAATGCAGACCTTGTGGTGGTGAATACCTGCGCTTTCATAGAGGCGGCCAGGACTGAGTCGATTGAGACCGTCCTCGATCTGGCAGAAGGCAAGAAGCTCGGTGCAAGGTTAGTGGTCACCGGCTGCATGGCTGAGAGATACGGTGACGAGCTGGCAAAAGAGCTGCCCGAAGTGGATTTAGTTGCAGGTTTTGGCCAAGACTTTCTTTCTGGGCTCTCAGTGCCGGTTGAAATTGGAGTCAAGCCTTCTGCTCAAAAGGGGGTGCGAGATTTCGACCTGCTCAACCTGAAAAGGCCGAGGGCTGGCGGTTCCTGGGCCTACTTGAAGATTGCGGAGGGCTGTAATAGGTCGTGCGGCTTTTGTGCGATCCCGTCGTTTCGTGGCAAGCAGCAGTCGCGAACAGTTGAAGCGATCGTCGATGAGGCGGCTGATATCGGGGCGAAAGAGCTGGTACTGATAGCTCAGGATCTTGCCTCCTACGGTATTGATATTTACGGGCAGAAGCGCTTGGTGCCTCTAATTGAGGCTCTCAGAGAACATGCGGAGTGGATACGCTTGCTCTATATCTACCCCTCAGAGCTCTCTGGCCCCCTTGTTGAGGCGGTCCTTGCCACCGGAGTGCCGTACTTCGATCTCTCTCTTCAACACGTTTCGAGGCCTCTCCTACGGCGTATGAAGCGGTGGGGATCAGGTGCGAAGTTCTTGGATCGGATCGGACAAATTCGTAAAATTGCGCCGGATGCTGTTTTCAGATCCTCTTTCATTATCGGCTATCCTGGGGAGACCGAAGACGATCACGATGCGCTGCTGAGCTTTATCGAGGAAGCTGAGCTTGACTGGGCCGGATTTTTCATGTTTTCCGAGGAGGATGGAACCTATGCCCGCAGCCTAGGATGCAAGGTGGACAGCTCTCTGATGTTGGAACGGTTTAGTGAGGTGTCGGAGCTTCAGGATGAGATCACTCAAAAGAAGCGGGTCGAGTTGTTGGGAACCACTGTAAAAGCGTTGGTTGACTCGCCGGGTACTGCCAGGTCGTTTCGTGAGGCTCCGGAAATTGACGGGGTAATTAAGATTGATGAGGAAATCCCTTCAGGAGAGTATCGAGATCTTGTAATCTCTGGAGCAGAGGGTCCAGATCTAATTGGTGAATCCGTGAGTTAGGAGGCTCGAGTGTCAACGGAAAGTACATTTGGCCCGAGCGCTCTTGCCACGCCATCAAACTTCATAACTCTGTTGCGCGTCATTGTAACCCCAATCCTCATGTATAGCGTCTCGTCGCACGGGTCTACATGGTTTGCCTTTGGCATCTGGATGGTTTTGGCATTGACGGACAAGATCGACGGCACTCTAGCTCGGCGTCAGGGAACTACAAGGTCGGGTGCATTTCTGGACCCGTTGGCCGACAAGCTGATGGTTTTCGGTCTCTTTGCGGTCTTGGTAGTGAGAGACGAGATCTGGTGGGTTCCGGTTCTGGTGATGGCTGTCAGAGAGACGTGGATGTCACTATATCGAAGCCTTCTTGGGCGCAAGGGGATCTCAGTTCCGGCTCGACCTCTGGGAAAGGCCAAGACCTTGGTCCAAGTCGTCGTGATAGGCCTTGTGCTGATACCAGGGGTTTACGGAACGGCCAAGGTTGAGATTGCGGTTCTCGTGTGGTTGGCGACTCTGTTAGCCTTGGTGAGCGGTTACTTTTACTATGCCGACGGTCGGGTCCGCGATTCCGGCTGAAGCAGAAGCTGGGAGTGGGATGTGCGAGTTGAAATAGTAGCCATCGGCACGGAGCTGCTACTTGGCCAGATCGTGGATACAAATTCCACAAAGATCTCGCAACGATTGGCCGAATTTGGCATGGATTGCCTCTATCAGACTCGTGTCGGCGACAACCTCCATCGCATCGTGTCGGTCCTAAGGCTTGCCCTTGATCGTAACGACGCAGTACTGGTATGTGGCGGACTTGGACCAACCCAGGATGACATTACCAGAGAAGCAATCGCTGAGGTAATGGGAGTGACTCTTGAGCATCGCCAAGAGATAGAAGACAGGATTCGCTCCGTGTTTACGGCTCGTGGCCGAACCATGAGCTCAAA
>JAJYVK010000132.1 GCA_021792075.1 Actinomycetes bacterium
CCCACAATACTGTCTGGCACGCCGTCGCAGACGCAAACAAATTGTGGTACAGTCTTGCCGAAAAGCAGCTTTCGCCTCTCGGAATCACGCCCTCAGAGTTCAGGGTGCTCAGGCTGCTTTCAGAACGCGGGACGTGCCCGATGGTGAAACTCGCCCGCGATCAGCTGATGACTCCTGGCGGAATGACGGGCCTAATCGACCATCTGGAAGACCTTGGCTTAATACAAAGAATCAGAAGCAGAGACGACAGAAGGATCATCAACATCGAAATAACGAAAAAAGGCGGCAGCATAGTAGAGAAGGGCAAGGAAACCTATAGACGATTCTTGGAAAAGTCGCTCAAGGACCTGTCCGAGCAGGAGATCGATTCATTCCTGCGGATTTTGAACAAGATGATATCATCTGTTCAAAAGCACGAGCAGGCGACAAACCCAGGGTGAGTTTCCGCGGCAGATTTTGTTCTTCACGAAAGGCTGTCTCAGAAGGAATTTCTCGCTACAATCTATGTTTTGTCTTTACGAGACCGGCGCCCTAATGATGTGAGAACGCTCCAGAAAAGCGAGCTCTTGCACGCCTTTTGGATCTGAGTTTCCCTTAACTCGATAGGACTATCGCCGAGGCGAAAAGCTGGGTTCGCCTTGAAGACGAATTAGTCCGGCTCACAAGCGAGTAAGAAGCAGAATAAAGGTGGTTATGCTAGGTGACTCGTTCGACGTAATACACCGAGACACGTGGAGATGCTCGAGCAAGCGAAGAGATTGGATGACGTGCTGGTTGTCAGCGTGACAAGGGATGCTCTGTTTGAGAAGAGCACCCTTATATTGCAAAATGATTCCTATTTACAAAAAAGAACCATCAATCCAATTTTTAACGGCCATTTGATCCATTTAGTCTTTCAAGCGATAAAATAAATGGATTCTCCTCATTTACGGAATGTTGAGAGTGACGGTTGTTATCTCCGCCGCTATTATTTGGAAGTTAACCGTTGTACTGTGGCCATTGTAACTTGCTACGATTGTGTAGCTGCCGATCGGGAGGGTGTAGCCGGTGGAGTAGCCTCCGCTCACATTCGTGAGTCTGTAAAGATATGCGTTGTACGGACCACCTGTTATGGTGATGTTGGCATTTGCGGCCGGCGAACCGTTGTAATTGACTTGGACCGACAGCCCACCATCAGGGGTAAGGATAACGCTCGTGTCGCTACACGTTGTAACGTTCACAAACTCGCTATCATAGATAGCACCGCGTGAGGCGTAAGCCGTCACATTGTATGTTCCCGACCTCAAGGTGTATCCTGTGTTGAATAGTCCGGTTGTAGTGTTCGCGCTGTAGACTTTGGTAGAGCCAAGATACACTGTCACGTTAGCGGTCATTGGCAGATTGCCGTCTAGATTGAGCACCTTTCCGCTTATTTCACCGAAGCCGTTTGTGCAGTTCATCACGTCGAGTCCAAAAGTCGTGGAGTTGGACACTACGGGCAGATAGTAGCTTGGGACTTTCGTCTTGGCTGTTATTCGGATTGTGTAGTTCCCAACCCTCGCGCCTGATGGAAGGTGTAACGTGAGAATGGAGTACTGGGATGCAGGATTCGGAGCAAACGTGGCTGAACTACCTGTGGGAATCCCGGTAAGAGTCAAGTCAGCTGGTGGCAATTCAACGCCCGACGAGGGATTGCAGACAAATCCGCTGCTTGAATCATAGACTATTTGACAGCTGGAAAGGGCGAATGGTATCTGCAGTGAAGAGTTCGATTCTGTAGAATAGGAATTGCTGGGCGTGGTTATGCTGAGTCTGAACAGCTTGTATGAGGAGCTGAATATTGTTACGGGCATCGAGTAGTTCAATGGTACGGTACCAGTGTTTATCGCCCTGAAGTTGACATTGTAGTTTCCAGGGACGGAACCCGCGGTCCACTTGAACGTCGCAATTCCGGAACGATTGGTAATCGCTTGGGCGGTGATGGTTCCAGAAGTTGTCGATGCTAATATCGGGACACTTCCTGGTTGAGTCCCTCCCGGCCACAACAACTGAAAGTACAGGTTAACGCTCTGGTTAACCGTCATGGCTTGTTCGAATCCGGCGGGCCCAAACCCGTAGAAATAGAAAAAGTAGCGGTCGTAAACGTCATCCACGACGGGTTTTCCGACTAGGCACACAGGGTTATCTGATGGTTCAAGATAATAGCCTGGTTTGGTTGCATTGACAAAATAACAACCTGCCGGCAGGAGCGGCGTCACGTAGTCTCCGGTGTTGTTGCTGGTTACGGAAGCTATCGGCGCTCCTCCGAGCGAAGTGCTCAAGGTTATCACAGCATTTCTTATGGGCAGACCGGTTATGTTCGAGCCGTAGGTGTGATAGAACTCCACCATCCCCTCCAAGCTGGCCGGTGGTGGAGGAGGCGGAGGATTGCCGTATTCAAAGGCGTAGACCGCTCTTGCCTGCGTTGGACCCACGAGCTCGAAAGTTGCGCTGGATGAGTTAAACTGCTGATAGTAATTATTTGTGCCGATCTCCGAGTAGACGTTCCACGCCACGAATCCATACGTTCCGGTAGCATTGGTGAATGTGGCCGGAGCGCTCAGAGTCAACGGTTCGAAAAGTGCGCTGTAATTGTCCGAGGCCGAAACGTTCGTGTTTATCTTCGGTATGTTTGCTGTCTCATCAACCAGCGAATAGAGAGCCACAGGGAAGTTTATGGCACTGGAACACTGGTTGTACTGACACGGAAGCACATTCGAAACGTCGGTGGAGTACGTGACGACTCCGTCACGCATGAGTTGTTTCAGCGTCGCGGACTTCACATTTTGGAAATATTGCTGCAGAAATTCTGCATAGAATTTGCCCGTTACGAGGGAAACAGCGCCCGAGCTAGAATCGTATCCGGAGCTGACATTACCTTTAACACCTATGCATCTCAGGAAAAAGGCACTGCAGTCAGCATTCGACAGATTGAGGCTGGGCGTCATTATATTTCCTAAAACGCCAGCTTGTCCGAGATCGAACATTGGTACCGCACTGTAGACACCCCAGCAGATCGAAGGATTTCCAGGTGGAAAGCACAAATTCGATCCCTGAGGCAAGCTATTGCCGTAACCGCTGCCAGTGAAAGCACCATCACAGCTTACCTCATCGGAACTAATTGTGCACGACACGGAGCCACCGGTACATGTTACCGATTCGTCGATCCCAATTGTGCACCCGGGAGGAACTCCCGAGGAGTTATTGGAAGGCGTTAGACCAGAACTAGTGAGGGCTGTATCTCCAGTCGAAAACGAGAATTCCATTGGAGCGTAATAGAACCAGTACACCAAATTCAAATAGTAACTATAGGGCGATGTAGCGTTGAAGTAAGGATCGGAGGGATTGAGCGGAAGGTTGCCGTACGTGGCATCAAGCATAGGATCTTTGGCAGTTTCATTCGCAACGGTCAAGTTTTCATATATTTGCCCTGGCGGATACACCGTTGCGCGAACAAAGAAAGAGTCAAGCGCGGAACCGAGAGCGCCGCTCGCGTAGCCAACGAGCGCAAAGACAGTTTGGCCAGGACTCCACACGTTCTTGTAGGTGAGCGTGAGGCCACCAATTTTGACTGCATAATTATACGTCGAGTTACCAGCCAATGGAATTGCGAGTTTCTGGTATGAGGACAAGGACGGACTTCCTCCGCCGGCCACGAGCACAACAAAGGAAGCGTTGTCAACCAGAGTGAAGTTTGCCGCGTCAGCGTACTCGAACCTGTAGTATTGTCTGGCCATCTGGACGAATTGGGGATTTTCTGTCAACGCACTAGCGGGAGAGACGAGCGCAAACTCGGGCTTGCCTGTATGGATGATCGAGTTTGGGAAAGGCGTAGATGTTGATGACGAGGTGGTCGTGTGTTGTGAGCCGGTATGGTTGAAGTATGTGGTGCTGATTATCAAAACGGAGGCGACCACCAAGATGAGTATGATGATCGACATGACGTAAATCGACTTTCGGGAAATTGACCATTTCATCAATTACGCGCCAAGACCTATTTGGATGAATTGACCAGCGCTCAATTGTTTCTATGATTTGGTTATTGAAAGCAGTTTGAGCTCATAGCTGTATGAGGTTGTGCTCATGTTTCTGTCAAAGACCGTTAGTGCTCATAACGCCGCCAGAGTTCGCGTCAACGATTAGGGTGATATTCTTTCCTTCGTGGCTGTATCTTACGTACCAGATCGGCGCGTGGAGAAGCTCTCCATCGGACACATCCACTTCCGTCGTTATCCGCTCTATGGTGTGGTGCTTGTGTAGGTCGTGCGCTTTCTGGTACTGCAACTCCTTGACGAGCGTCTTCGCATCAAACTTTGCCTGCTCCTCGCCGACATCTCCGTTGAGCACTTTCAGCCCCTTCGGCAGTTTCGATACATCGAAGAGCGATCTATCCATCAAAGCAAATTGGTACCCCTTGGGCTGGTACTCCATCTTCAACGCTTTGACTGCGACCACAGGAAAATCGTAATTGTCGTCCACTTCTGCTGTCTTGTTGATAACCTGGCCGCCTCCAATATTGATGGACTGACCGCCACTACCAAATTGGTTCCCTTGAGTCTCCCCCCACATGAACGTGACGGTGGTTGAAGCAGAAGCGGGAATGAGCCAGTATGGGACTACGCTGAGCGTAACCTCCTCGAGCTTTGATTTCTCCTGCATGTGCTTGTGGAACATTCCTCGATCCATGACGTCATGCACCTTCTGGAGTACCTGGTCTCGCTCCGTGAGCCTGATCTGCAGCATCGTGTGCTTCTGCACTGCGCTCCAGCCTTCACGCCCTAACGTAACGCTGCCGCCGCAATACTCGCATGAAATTACTACTTCACCGAACCTGGGAGTTATTGGAGCGCCGCAGCCCGGACATTTCAGCTGGGTGACTTCGCCTGATGCGATTTTAGTGTTTGGTTGCGAAGGCGCTGGTTGTTTAGCCCCTGCCGCGGATGGAACTGGCTTCATCGGAGAGCCGCACTTGGAACAGAAACCTGCGTCGTCTGGCATCTGAGCGCCGCACTTCATGCAGTACATGGTTGTGAGACATACGCGGGGGCTTTATAAATTACACCAAAATGTCGCGAATGTGAAAGAGAGATTTAGCTTGTGACAAAAGTAGAGTCAATGGCAAACGAAAACTCTGTATCGATGATGTTTCACAGCTGGCCGTACACCATTTCAAGTTCAGTGTCTTACCTGACTGCTCGACGACGCGACTGTTTTGTTCTCAGCTGCGACTTTACGGGGAGAAAGGTATTTGCGTTCGGAGTATAAATTCGCAGTTGATTTAAGAGCCTAAAAGGAGGGCCGCCGGTGGGCGATTTATCTCTTCCTTTCAAATCCTACATGGGTTTGAGGACTTTTTCATCTAGAGAATGGCGGAACTAATGAGCCGCAAATTCCATAATTGCACGCAGTTCAAAAAACATACGGACCCGTCCTAATTGATGGAGTCTGATCAATATGAGTGACGCAAGAAAGCAGTTGAAACCATGGGAACAAAAGTTGCTCGAAGCATTTGACGAAT
>JAJYVK010000133.1 GCA_021792075.1 Actinomycetes bacterium
TACGCCTGCCCGACGGCTCCTGGCGCCTAGAAGGCGAGAATCCGGTCTTCATCAGTTGGGGCCTTCTAGGGTGAAAAGGGAATTTGCCAACCCAATTGCCATTGCTCTCAATGAGCGTGGAGCAAAGACTGCAGCGAGAATGGGGCTTCGGGTCGAGATCGGCAAGCCGGGCCAGATAATCGATGACCATTGGAGTCGCGATTCGGCACTTGTTCTCGTGATGGCGCTGCCGATCGTAGTCAGACTGCTTGCCAAGAGAGAACTCTCAAAAGATTGCGACCCGGTAATCGTGGCTGTCGATGAATCGGGACGATTTGTAATTCCCGTCCTTGGGGGACACAAGGGCGCGAACCGTCTGGCAGCGGAACTGGCAAGTCGAAATGGAGGCACCGCAGTGATCACCACCTCTTCAGAGGTTGCCGGTGTCGCTGCCGTGGACGGCTTGAGCGGATTTGCTGCCGAAGGAGACATCGCGAAGCTCATTGAGTCTATGCTCGAAGGAAGAACCCCGATCATCCAGAACGAGATTGACTGGCCGGCGCCCATCCATCTCCGAAATGGGATTGGCCCGTCGCTTGTGATAATCTCCGACAGGAAATCTTGTCTCAACGAATGCAGGCCGCCAACCGTTCAACTAATCCCACCAAGCCTTGTTGTCGGAGTCGGATGTTCGAGCGAAGCTTCGGCGGAGGAGGTATCCCTGCTGATCGAATCGGTCTGCTTGGAAAATGACCTTGAACGACGCGCAATTGCTGAGCTCGCAACAATTGATACCAGGGCAGACCACCCGGCGCTCGTGGGCCAGCAACTCCCCATAGTTTCGTTCAGCTCCGCTCAATTGGCGAGTATAGAGGTTCCGACCCCATCGGCCGAGGTTCAATCCTTCGTCGACACACCGTCTGTATGCGAAGCAGCGGCATTGCTGGCATCTGGGTCGCCGACCCTTCTAGTTACCAAGACAAAGAGCCGCGTCGCTACTATTGCTATTGCGAGGCGACGTCCAAAAGGGACTCTAAAGCTTGTGGGACTTGGACCCGGCACACCGATGATGAGAACCCCAGCAGCCGTCGAGGCGATAGTTAACTCCGAGGTGATAATTGGCTACAAACCCTATGTCGAACAGTGCAAGGAACTCCTATCGCCTCGCCAGCTGATCATAAGATCACCAATCGGGAGCGAGGATGACAGAGCTAGATCCGCCCTGGAACATGCTTCGCAGGGAAGGTCAGTCGCGATTGTCTGTTCCGGAGATCCCGAAGTGTTCGCGATGGCTTCAATCACCTTTGAAATGCTTGAGTCACTGTGCTCGGAGATGGGGATCTCCTCGCCGGAGGAGTTCGTTGAACTCGCTGTCATTCCTGGGATCACAGCAGGTCTGGGCGGAGGAGCCCTACTTGGAGCACCTCTTGGAAACGACCATGCCTATCTATCACTATCAGATCTTTTGACGCCGTGGGATACCATTGAGAAGCGGATTCACGCCTTTGGAGAGGCGGACGTCGTTATCTTGATCTACAACCCGCAGTCCAAGAGCCGCACCTGGCAGCTCCCAAAAGCGATTGAGATACTCTCGAGTTATCGACCGAGGAACACTCCGGTTGCAGTAGTCAGAAACGTCGGAAGGGACGCAGAGACCAAAGAGATATTCAGTCTCGAGAGCTTTGATGCCAAAAAAGTGGACATGAGCTCGCTCGTGATCGTTGGCTCATCTACGACCAGACAAGTAGGCAGCTACTTGTTCACACCCCGAGGATACGAGATTTGAGCGCATCCCCATTCCTGCGCGAAATTAGACTAAGTATCAGCGACTCGTGCACCGCCTGCGGCAGCTGCCTGTTCACCTGCCATAGTCACGCACTTAGGAAGGGACCGCGGAAACCACAAGTGATCCAGAGACTATGCGATCTCTGCTATGCATGCATCGAGATCTGCCCCAGAGACGCGATAGGTGAGGTGTCACGGTGATTCATCCGATCGAGGAAAGAAGCTACGAGATCCTTTCTTCTCAGTTTGATTTTTCAGGTTACGACCGTCTCGAAGAGGCAGTTGTAAAACGCGTGATCCATGCCACCGCTGATTTCGAATTGGCGGAATCGCTCTCCTTCGCTTCCAACGCGCTCAGTGCGGGGGTGAAGGCGATTCAGCTCCAGCATCCAGTCGTGTGCGATGTGGAAATGGTGCGCGCTGGCATCACTGCATATCCAACTAGTTGCTTTCTCTCCAAGGTGAGTCCGTCAGAATCAGGCCTCCCGACACGCAGCTACTCCGCAATGATCATGGCAGCTGAGTCTTTCCCTAAAGATGCAATATTCGTTGTAGGCTGCGCTCCCACTGCACTTGAGGCCATAGTAGAACTCTCTAGCAAAGTCTGGTTCGAACCGGCACTTGTCATAGGTCTTCCGGTCGGATTCGTCGGCGCGAGCGAAATCAAGGAGAGGCTGCGCAGCTCTCCGCTCCCCTTCATCACCAATCGTGGAAACAAAGGTGGATCTCCAGCAGCGAGCGCGGCATTTAATGCAATAGTCCATCTGGCTAAAGGCTCCGATGACAACGCACAATAACCATGCAACCGCTCTCATGGTAGTCGGGCACGGCACCACCTCCGCAGATGGCATCCGGCAATTCACCGAAGTCGTAGAGCAGCTCCGAACCAGAGTTGACGTGCCGGTCGGGCACGGCTTCCTTGAACTCGCCGAGCCTGACATAAACTCTGGCATCTCAAAGCTTCTCACGAAGCACGATTGCAGCGACGTAATAGTCCTCCCATTACTGCTTTTGGCGGCTGGCCATGTCAAGAACGACGTTCCGGCTTCGCTGCTGGAGGCACGGAAAAACTTTGGGGAGGTCAACTTCAAATACGCCCGCGATCTTTCGATCACCCCAACTCTTCTTGAGATAGTTGAAGACCGCTCACACTCCCCGTTTGAGTTCGTTCACGGCCACAAGCGGCCAAAAAGGAAGCGCAAATTCACACTTTTGGTCGGACGCGGGTCTACCGATCTTGATGCTAATTCCGACCTATACAAGATTGCGCGGCTGCTGACCGAACGCGGCGCACTTGGAGAGGTCGAGCCGGCATTCATATCCCTTGCGCCGCCAAACGTGACCGATGCATTGGACAAGCTAGAGCTGCTCGGGGCAACCGAGATAACCATAGCGCCATACTTCTTGTTCGCTGGGACACTACTTCAACGGATCTACTCCCAGAGCAGGGAATGGCAGATTCATAATCCCGATATCACGCTCGGATTGGCCAAGGAAATGGGCCCTGACCCGCGAATAGTCGATTTGCTGATCCAAAGATCCACCGAGATCCAGCTGCCGCTAAAGTTGACGAACTGCGACATGTGCATCTATAGATCTGAGATTCCTGGTCGTCCGCCCCAACTTGCCCCGGCAGGCGGACATCCCCACCGGCACTGACGCAACTTCCGCAATCATTCCAGGCCGTCATATTCCCCAGCCAGTATTGACTGAAGGTTCGAGTTCCACTACATTCTCTGAAAATGACGACCGATCAATTTCTGCCATGTCAGTGAGCGACGAAGAGTTCTTCCGACAGCGCGGCTTCGGTCGGCAGATCGGATTTGGAGCCAACCCTTCGGTTATCGTCGTGGACCTCATCAACGCATTCACCAACGAAAATATGCCTCTGGGCGCGCCTCTGGAAAAAGTCGTGGAGGCAACCTCAGAGATTCTCGCAGCCGCACGAAGCCACCACCTTCCAATCTTCTACACCTCCGTTGCTTATGAGGACAGTGACCTAAAAGATGCCGGGCTATGGATTTCAAAGATGAAAGGCCTGACAACGCTAAGACTTGGAACCGCTGAAGTTGAGGTGGACCGCAGACTCGGTCGCCTTGTTTCCGAAGCACAAATAATCAAGAAGTACGCCTCAGCCTTCTTTGGAACTGACCTAATAACCCGCCTCAACTCGCTTCGTGTAGATACTTTGATCATCACCGGCTGTACAACCAGCGGCTGTGTGCGGGCCACCGCCGTCGATGCCATCCAGTACGGAATCAGGCCTATGATCGTGAGAGAGGCCGTAGGCGATCGTTCGAAGGCCGCTCATGAACAGTCACTCTTCGACCTCCAAGCAAAATACGCCGATGTGATGGCGCTTGCTGAAGTCATTGCGGCAATAGGCCGTTGCACTTAGCCATCCCAGTGCAGCAAGCGTACACTTTTAGATGTCAAAGCTACAGTGCCGCGCAACCCATCGGAAGAATTCCGTCGACAAAGAGAGTGAAATCAACGTCATTCCTTGGCTAAAATCGCGTGAAGTGCAAATCAGCAACTCTCGGCTGTGTGGCGCGAGCATCATTGATCTCTCGGAAGAAGAAGCGGCATGATCCACTAGCTACACTCGAAAATCCCCTTCCGTTAACGAGGGGAGAATGTCAACAAGGCGACATTGCCGCACCCTGGCGTGGACAAAATATGCAATCCCATAGGAAAGGAAATCATGACAACACCGATTCAGGCTGCAATCGAAGCTGCCAGAGCAAACCAGGCTCTCGCAGTAGCAGGCCATACGGATATGGTCTGGGGACACGCTTCAGTACGAGACCCCGAAGGCCGGGGGATCTGGATGAAAGCATCGGAGTGGGGGTTCGAGGAGGTTACGGTAGACAGAATCGTTCTGGTCACGCCCGATGGCGAGGTGCTGGAAGGCAGCCAAAAACGCCATCTCGAATATCCAATTCATACAGAGATCATGCTTGCGAACCCCGAGGTCAATGCCGTCGTGCACACGCATGCGCCCATGGCGAACGCGTTCTCTGCGCTTGACGTGCCTTTGCGTGCGATCTCCCATGATGGGGTGCCGTTTGCAAGACCGGACGTCCCCCGTTTCACCGTTACGGGAAATTTGATTCGTACACGTGAACTCGGTCGCGCATTGGCCGACACCATCGGTGACGCTGCCGGGTGCCTACTGCCCGCACATGGTCTGGTGACTGTCGGTCCGGATGCTGCCACTGCAGTCATGAGAGCGGTATTGCTGGAAAGGGCATGCAAGGTCCAGCTGACCGCAATGGCTGCAGGTCCTCTGAAGCGCTGGTCAGATGAAGAGGAGATTGAGGCGAAGAACGCGCTGGTTTGGAGCGCTTCGCAAACACACGCCGGATACGGCTACCTTTGCCGCCACACGGCACCCGAAGGAGACTGATTGACGGGTCTTGATGGGGAGCCCATTTAGTGCGCCGTAGTCGAGCCGAGCCCTGGACGGCTCCCCAACCCCGTCAACCGCGAACCTTCTCTAACGAGCAGGCCGGCAAATTCAAGGCGAGAGACGAGATGCTGTGCTTGCCAAGGTGCAACGGATAGGTTTCATCTTTCGACAGCTGCCATCTTCCTGGCCTCAGAGGGAGTTTACAATACCCAAACTCAACTTTTGAAGCTGTCAATTTCTGATCTGTCCTTCGCTCGTCGCACCAAGTCTGAGATCGTTACGAACACCCCGCAATGGATATACCTGTTCACAATAATGCGGCGGCCAAAAGTATTGCACGCTTCAAACAAGTCAAGG
>JAJYVK010000134.1 GCA_021792075.1 Actinomycetes bacterium
CGCGAAGGGCAGTGCTGCCGTGGCTTCACTGCTTGTAATGAACACGGCGGGCGTTGCTGGGATCTCAGCCAGTTCGAACGAGCATCTCAAATCGGATCTTCTTTCCAGAGTCGCTCGAGGTGAGGTCGTCTTGTCATGGTCAGCCGATTCGATCGAGAACCAGGCGGGGGTCATTGCATCGCTGAACAGCGAGGGTATCACCATCAACGGAAAGATTCACTGGATTCCCTTCTACGAGGTTGGTGCGGCGCCAGTAGTCCTGGCGGAGGTGAAAGCGCAGGCAGGTTCACACCTTCTTGCGGTCGAGCTGGAGGCGCCAAGAAAGGGAAGGGCGGAGGTGGGACCTTTGGAGTCGGATCTAGGCTTGCGAGGAGCCTCGCTACGTGCGCTTAGCTTCGATAACCTGCTCGTGGGTGACGACTGGGTTATCGGGAGCAGCATGGGACAGGGAGCCGCTTCACTAGCGCTCCATTCGGCGGCACAAGTGGGGATAGCCGCACTTGCAAACGGAATTGCCGCTGCGGCACTGGATCATGCATGGCTTTACGCACGCGAACGGCACCAGTTCGGCGTGGCGATCAGCGAATTCGAGAGCACACGGACGATTCTTGGGACAATGGCGTTGAATCTTGAGGCCTCGCGCAATCTCACCTTCGCTGCGGCTGCCCATATCGATCAAGGCAGTCCTATATCGAGAAATGGCATTCCGATCGAGTCTGCTGCAAAGTGGCTCGCTGCGAAGTCTGCGGTTGAGATCGCGATAGATGCGATTCAGATATTTGGGGGTTATGGCTTTGTCAAGGATTACCCCGTCGAGCGTTTCATGCGTGACGCGAAGATCACCCAGCTTATGGGAGGAACCGGTCAGATACTCGAGATCGCCGACGCGATGGCAGGGGCATAACTCCAGTGACGAACTGCCTGCGCTACTTGTCCTCGTTCAAGCTTCGAGGGGCGGTTACGCGAGATGGCGAGAGTTACACAGTCCGGCGGAGCTGTGGTTGTGGCCTGGCTCATCTGCGCCTTGGTGGGTCAGCCAAATGGAAGAGGCGGCGGGTGGCAGAATCACGTGAAGGGGGTTTCGTCGAGTTGCATTCAAGGTGGTCTTTCGTATGAGTGAGTCAGATAATCCGAATGGAAATCTTGGAGGGATTGAAGCGGTTCGTGCCGCTCGTATCGAGTGGCGCCTGGGGCAGATCCTGACTGCTGCAGTAAAGCTTCTTTCGGAGCAGGGGTTTCAAAAGATGCTCATCACCGACTTGGCTAAGGAGGCGGGCGTCAGCGTGGGAACCATCTATCAGTATGTGGACACCAAGGAAGATATTTTGCTACTCGTCGTGAATGACATCATAGAGTCATATCGACGAGAGGTTCCCGCTGCAATGGAGGGAATCGAAGACCCTGTAGAACGCCTTGCTGCTGGGTTCAGGGCCTACTGCTTGGTCGTCGATGCTCATCGCACCGCTGCGCTGCTTGCTTACCAGGAGACAAAAAGCATCTCCAAGGAGGGTCGCGAGAGGCTCATGCGTCTCGAAGTCGAAACCAATTCGTACTTCTCCGACTGTATTCAGGCCGGAATGAGATTGGGGAAGTTCGCAGCGGTCGAACCGGCCGTCGCCTCAGGGACGCTCACCATGCTGGCCCATATGTGGGCCCTCAAACACTGGTACCTCAACTCGATGTTCGACGTTCAGACGTATATCCGGAGCCAGCTCTCATTCGTCATGAAGGCGCTCATTGCAGGTGAGTACCAAAAGAGCTACTCTCATCTGGTCAATTTCAGCTAGCTGCATCTGGATCGGCAGCTCTGTAACCAGCACCGGTGGTTTTGCGGCGCCTAAGCTTTTTACCTTGGTATCAGACTTATAATACCTAGCGGCTACGGGTGCACTGTTTGCACAAACCAGTCGATCGGAATGTCAATGCCGAGGTTTTTCTGCTCTGCCAGCCTCAGCGCCGCGGCCCCTGCTGCAGAGAACTGGAGCCCGATCCCGTTATTGTTCACGAAAAGCGTGACCTCGTTATCGTCTTTGCGGCCCGAAGCTGAGCCGTTCACAACTTCCCACAGCTCGGGAAGGAGTTTGGCCCAGTCGTCCTCGGATTCGGCAAGCTCCTCCTTTTGGATTCCCTGTTCCAACAGATCGATCGGATCGGTTCCGGAAACGCGTCCGATGCCTGGAATGTGGTTGTCCGGAGTTGCATAGTGGACGTTGACTATGACGCGGTCCGCCCGTGCCCTTACGGCGTCTCCCAGCTCGGAGTACTTGACGCAGAAGATGTGGCAGCCCGGCTCGAGCCATTCAGCCTCCAGAACCCTTGTCAGGGAGTTGGTCGCCGTTGCGACAATGGATGAACCTCTGACCGCCTCTTCTGCCGAATCCACGGCCACGACTGGAATCCCGAGCTTTTTTTGGTAGCTCTGGGCAAAGTCACGGCGGTGCTGGCCGTTTGGACTGAACACCTTGACCTGTCTAAGCGGTCTGACGGCGTTGACGGCTTCGATAGCGCCTGTGGCCTGCCAGCCCGTTCCAACAAGTCCAAGCACATCTGCGTCGGCTCTTGCCATATGTTTCACGCTGAGCGCGCCGGTTGCCGCAACGCGCATCTTTTGGATATATCCGTCCGGAAACATCGCCCTGACCTCGCCGGTATGGATGCTGAAGAGCAGCACCATTCCGTTGTAACGCTGGCCCGGGGCGGAGCGAAGTTTGGCCTTTGTGGTCACGCCATCTTTTGTGGACCACTTGATCAGATCGGAGTTGAGCCGGATCGATCCGATCCCCTGGGAGCCTAGTATCCCATCCATAGTCTTGAGCACGTAGTAGGTGCTGTCGCCAAGCGGCATGTAGGTGTCTGAGCGTGGTCTGGTTATGGCCTGGTTGTTGGCCCAGGCGAGATAGGCCTCTTCCATGGCATCGATACAGGCGGGCATTGTCAGCACTTCCTCGATGATCTCATTGCTGAGAATTTTCGGCATGAATCTGTTCCTCCTGTAGGTTGGCTGGCTGTGTGACGCCGGAATCCATGGGCCAGGTTGAGAATCGATATTACACGCATTGTCAGCGCTCTCCTCCTCTTGGTGGCTCGATCTGCGCGCACGAGGAGTCGTGAGTGTGGAAGTTTTTGTGAACAATCCGATCGGAGCGCGCTAGCTAGGCATCGGGCGAGATCGCCACAGGTGGGGCCCACGGAGTTGTCCAGTTCTCAACCGGCGTCGGCGAGGCCGTGATATCCGGTGTCCATAAGTTGATATCCACCGGTGTTTACGGTGCCAGCTTGGGTTGTGTGCGTCTGCTTTGGTCAAAACGGGCGTCAAATGTGTGCTGAACGGTCGCGATCAACATTACTGAGCAGGTTAGTGCATAAAAGTTGAACTGTTTTCGCTTTCCCTTGTGAAGCGGCTCGCATTTTTCAGTGTTGCGGGACAGCTGATCCTAGGCAAATCTGCTAGGTAACCTTTATCAAGCTACCTAGCAGATTTTGCCACTCAGCTAGGATGCGCAGTATTGGTCAATGATTTGCTTGATCTGTGGAACTGTAGCACCGGCATACGTGGCTAAGTTCCCGATGCCAGAAACATCGAGTATATAATGAGGGTACTCGGCAAGGTAGGCCGTTGACTGGCCCACGCACGACGGCGTGCCCGGCGTACCCGGCGTGGTGTGAGTCGGGGGACTTGCGAAGGCTACGCCTGTAGCACCTAGCACAATTCCGAGGCCCATCGCCATTGTTCCAGCAATAATTGCAAGTTTCTTCATTATCATTCCTCTCATCATTCGCACTAACGCCTTTATGAACCTAACAATATATGGCTGAACATTTTTGTGCTGGGAGATTCGGAAAATAGACCTGATTATCGGAACATTATTCTGGCGATATTCGTGATTGTCGATGCATGTGCGAGGTGATCAAGTCCCGACAGCATTTTCGCTGCTCGCTTGGCAAGGAACTGATATAACCGCCGCAGGGCATGAGGCGCATCCATATCGGAGGAGGCTCGATCTCTTAGGGGAGATCTCTTTTTCAAGGCTTTGACTGAGGTGCCATTTGGTGGCGAAAATCCCTGCTTGTTGTATGCACTTGCTCGGAGGCAGGCCTCAAGTGGCCTTTTGTCACGGGCCTATGATGCAACCGGTTTTTGGCTCTCTGATCTTGTGGCCGCCTGGTTCTAAAGCGGGACTCCGCGACTGGCAAGGTCACCTGCATTTACGCCGTCAGCTAAACCGATCACTTTGAAGGCATCTCCGTTTGGTTCGAAAACGCCATATTCCGTGTAGATGCGCTTCACCACTCCTCGGGCTGTCAAGGCGTGACTGCACTCCTTCACTAGCTTCGAGCTGCCGTCATTTGCAAAGAGAGTGGTGATGATCCAAACCCGGCGCGCGCCGTGTGCCAGGTCCGCGGCTCCGCCTATTCCGGCGATCTTCTTTCCTCGCAGGCGCCAGTTGGCCAAGTCTCCACTGACCGAAACCTCGTAAGCCCCCATAAGCGCCAAATCGAGACGGCCGCCGCGAATAAGTGTGAACGAGGTGATGCTGTCGATGAACGAACCGCCTGGAACGACCGTTGCAAATCCTTTGCCTGCATCGATGACGTCGGGATCTTCATCTCCGGGCGAAGGGGAAGGGCCCAGCCCTACGATCCCATTTTCGCTGTGAAGGGTGATTCCCCGCTCCGTGAGAGGCTCGATTGCCACTTGAGGCATTCCGATGCCGACATTGACCAGCCAGTTGGGTTCAACATCTCGTGCAACACGAGTCCCGATCTCAGCCATCGACCACAGACTTATCTCCATCTCGTCTAGCTCGCCGTTCATTCGGCCAGTCCAAGGAGCTTGAAGGCATTATCCCTAAGGACCTTGCTTCTGACCTCGTCCTTGAGATTGAGCTGCGCGAACTCTTCGAGCCAGCGCTTGGGCGGAAAGAGCGGAAAGTCGGAGCCAAATAGGAACTTTTCCGGCATGACAGAGTTCATATAGCGCACGGTCGTCTCCGGAAGGTACTTCGGTGACCATCCGGATAGATCGATGTAGACGTTTCCCTTGTGGCGCGCGATCGCTACAAGCTCCTCGTGCCAAGGCCAGCCGGGATGGGCTGCGATTATTTGCAGGTTTGGAAATTCCGCAGCCATGTCGTCTATTGCAGGGAATGGCTGGCCGTACTTGAGATGAAGCCCCCTTCCTCCGGGTGCCCCGTTTCCGATCGCGGTCACCCCAGTGTGGAGGATTACAACCATGCCCAAGTTTTGGCACAGCTCCCAGATGGGGTAGAAGCGTTTCTTACCCGGTGAGAAGCGCTGTGTGATGGGCTGAAACTTCATGCCGCGCATTCCTAGTGTCTTGCAGCGCTCTATCTCGGCGAGTGCTTCGTCACCTTTATGAGGGTCGACGGAGCCGAAGGCGAGCAAGCGTCCGCCGGATCTCTCGGCTACTCCTGCGACCTCGTCGTTGGAGATTCTCAGGCCCGTGGTGGTCTCCGAG
>JAJYVK010000135.1 GCA_021792075.1 Actinomycetes bacterium
ATGTTGATAAGGATGTGTAAGACGCTGTGATAAAGCTGTGAAAACCATGTTGAAAAGCTCAAGGTTTATATACCTCATCCACAGCGGCATCGTTTCAGTTTGTGAGATCTGTGGAAAAGCTATATTTTATTCAAAAGCATTAAAGGCCTTCTGTTCAGGATTTTCATTGTTTTATCCACAATTCACAGCACCTACTACTGTTACAAGTATTTTTGAATAAATAAGAAAGGTTGAGTTGTGAAATTCCATTGCGAGAAAACTGCTCTTTTTGAAGCACTCAACATCGCAGGAAGGGCACCGTCTCGTTCCGGCATGACTCCAGGTGTGAGACTGTCGCTGGAGGAATCTCATCTGCAGGTTTCAGGAAAAGACTCCGATCTTTTGATAGAGGTTTCCCTGCGCGTAATGGGGGCGGGTGACGGTATGGCGATACTGCCAGCAGCTCTAACCACCAATATTGTGAAATCCTTGCCGGAGGGCTCTGTAGAGTTTTCGGCGGATGACAACTCGGCGGAATTTGTCGGCGGAAGATCTAAATTCATCATTCAAACCCTTCTCGATCTAGAACCCCCATTTGT
The DNA here is from genome assembly GCA_021792075.1 of Actinomycetes bacterium. GTDB lineage: Bacteria > Actinomycetota > Acidimicrobiia > Acidimicrobiales > Acidimicrobiaceae > SCQM01. The sequence goes on from JAJYVK010000135.1 coordinate 579, forward strand.
GAAAAGTCCTGTTGGCGACATGGTCACCGTGAACCAGGAGAGCTTCAAGGAAGGGCTGCACCAGGTAATTAGGGCGGCTGCAAAAGATGACGCTCGAGACGTCATGTACACAGGAGTTCTGTTTTCGGCGATCGAGGGTGGGCTGCGAATGGTGGCCACAGATGGAATGCGTCTGGCTATACGAGACATTATCGGCATGAATGTTCTCGGTTCAGAAAGCGAGGTGATTGTTCCAGCAAGAGCCCTAGGTGAGCTGGAAAAGATACTGGGCTACCAACAAAGCCCATCAGACCAGCTGTCAGTGGAGATTGGCGCAAAAGAGGCGATGTTCAAAATAGGCGACATCACTCTTACAACAAGGCTCATTGAGGAGAAGTACCGGGACTATCGGCAGATTCTACAGGCCTCATACCCTAGAAGGCTGGTCGTTGAGAAGAAGACTCTGATGGAATCGGTCAGAAGACTCAGGATAATGGCCAAGGAGAATAGGGAAGTGACCCATCTCAGGATGGATCTAGATGACGGCTCGGTGAAACTGAGTGTCAGATCTCCACAGGTAGGTCAGGCCACTGAGGACATAGACGGGACCTTCATTGGAGAGCCATTCAGCATAGCGTTCGACCCAGATCTGCTTCTAGACGGCGCAGAGGGCGTGGTATCCGATATGATGGCGCTAGAGTTCACTGAGATGAACAAGGCCGCGTGCATCTCGAATGTGGATGACAACAGCTATACCTATCTTCTCATGCCAATAAGGTTTTGAAATCTCGACGAGCAGTACATGATACTCAAATGGCTTGAACTTCACGATTTTCGCAACTACAAAGAACTACTTTTCAAGCCAGGTCCGAGCGTAATTGTAATTATTGGTGATAACGGGCAAGGCAAGACCTCTCTTTTGGAGGCGATTTCTTATGTTGCTGCAAAGAAGTCGTTTCGAGGAGCTGTAAAGGAAGCCATCATTGGCTACGGGAGCGATGTAGCGGTCGTAAGAGCAGGCTTTGAAAGCTCCCTCAAACGCGAGATACTGGTTGAAGCATCTATGGCGAGAAACGGCAGGGACCGTTTTCTCGTGAACAAGCAGCCGCTTACAAAGGTGTCCGACATAAACAAGACAATCCCAATAACTGTCTTTGCGGCGCAGGACATCGAGGTGGTGAGAGGGGCTCCGTCCCTGAGAAGGGACTTTCTCGACCAATGCGTTTCCATGCTTTTCCCAAGAGGATCATCGACAATATCCGCTGTCGAAAAGGTTCTTCGTCAAAGAGGCATGCTTCTAAAGCAGAGCGGCGGGGTTCTGACATCTGAGATAGCTTCAACTCTCGACGTTTGGGATCAGCAGCTAAGTCTTTACGGTTCAAAGCTTGTCGATCTAAGACGAGATCTTGTAGCTCTACTGTCTCCATACATCAACGATGCTTACCAGAAGATCTCCGGAAAGAAGGAGCCAGTCTCGATCTCATATAAGTGTAGCTGGGAGAATGAGCTGTATTTAGAGCTGGAAAAGCATAGGAAGGAAGATCTCCGTAGGCAGGCCAACGGCATCGGACCTCATCGCGATGAACTCGAGATCGACCTAGACGGCCATCCTATTAGGCACAACGGTTCCCAGGGAGAGCAGAGAACCGCGGCATACGCCATGAAGGTCGCATTTCACTCGCTCTACAAAGATCGCACCGGTGAAGACCCGATCCTTTTACTTGATGACGTGTTTTCCGAACTTGATGAGAAGAGGAGTGAAGCGATTCTGAATTCTATATCCGCTACTCAGACAATTCTCACCACCACGGGCGACATCCCCAGTATTGTCGAGCCAAGTTCCAGAATATACGTGAAGCATGGGAGGCTCATTGGTAGTCTTGCTTGAGAGAAATTCTCTCGTTGTTGGGGATACCGGTAGTCCATGTATCTGATCCGAAGACATGACGGAGATGAGACTCCGCAGATCAAAGAGACGCTCCAATCGCTGGCGAAGTCGATGAGAATGCCATCCAGCACCTTAACTCACGAGATTTTTGAGAGATGGCCGGAGGTGGTTGGAGATTACCTCGCATCACAAAGCAATCCCCTGGCAATCCGCGATAATTCCATTGTTGTTGCAGCGGCAAACCCTATGGTTGCTAGAGAACTTGCTTTGAACGGTCCTTCCATAGTAAATATCATCAATGTTTTTCTAAAGATGCAGGTAGTAGACAAAATAGAAGTGAAAACAGGACCGAGTTATGCCCGACGGTTTAGGCGCTCAGACTAGAATGGACACAGAGCGCATCTCCCTTTTTCACCGGGTTCTCTTATCTAGATTTATGCCGAAAGGTCGATTCGAATGGCGATGAACGCCAATCTTTCCGAAGATTCATCAGTAAATGACAATAGCTACACTGCGGACGCGATAACAGTATTGGAGGGCCTAGAACCGGTTCGAATGCGGCCGGGAATGTACATCGGCTCGACCGGTCCGAGTGGACTCCATCACCTGGTCTGGGAGGTAGTGGACAACTCTATAGATGAGGCAATGGCTGGATATTGTGACTCGATAAAGGTGACATTGCTCCCAGACGGCGGTTGTAAAGTCGTAGACAACGGCCGCGGGATACCTGTAGACAAGCACCCGCAATATGAAGACAAGAGTGCTGCAGAAATCGTCTTGACCGTGCTGCACGCTGGAGGAAAGTTCGGCGGAAGTGGCTACAAGGTGTCGGGAGGTCTTCATGGGGTAGGTGTCTCAGTTGTAAACGCCCTTTCGAAGAGGCTGGTTCTCGAGATCGACCGCGATGGAAGTACTTATCAGATGGAGTTCCGAGATGGAGGAACTCCTGTGGCGCCATTGGCGCTCGTCGGTAAGTCGAGGGGAAGAAAGCACGGTACCACAGTCACTTTCTGGCCGGATCCGGAGATATTTGAGGATATCGAGTTCAGAGCTCAAACGATTACAGAGAGGCTACAGACGATGGCCTTTTTGAATAGGAGCCTGGAAATTCGCTTCGAGGATCTAAGACCCGGCAAAGAACACTCCGTGACGTATAAATACGATGGCGGGATCATCGACTACGCCCGTCACTTGAACCACTCGAAAGAGTCACTTTTCAGGAAGGTGGGCTATTTCTCGCAGGCGGAAGAGGAGCAGGAAGTTGAGATCGCATTTCAATGGAACACCGGCTTCTATGAATCCATACACTCCTACGCGAACGGGATTGCAACGATCGATGGCGGGATGCATGAAGAGGGTTTCCGTAAGGCGCTCACAAATGTGGTCAACAAGTATGCTCGCGGAAAGAACCTTCTCAAAGAGAAGGATGAAAACCTCCAAGGTGAGGATATCCGCGAGGGACTGACGGCGATCATAGCCGTGAGGCTTCAAAACCCGCAGTTTGAGGGTCAGACAAAAGGGAAGCTAGGTAACGTCTCAATCAGGTCTTTGGTTGAGCGCTCGACAAACGAGAAGCTTGCAGAGTGGCTCGAGGAAAACCCGCGTGAGGCTAGCCAAATTGTCCAGAAGGCTATCATCGCAGCGAGAGCACGCGTTGCAGCCCGCCAGGCACGAGACCTAACCAGGCGCAAGTCGGCACTGGAGGGGGCCGGTCTGCCCGGTAAGCTTGTCGATTGCTCTTCCAAGGATCCGCGGGAGTCGGAGATCTTCATTGTTGAGGGCAATTCGGCAGGAGGCTCCGCTAAGGATGCACGAGACCCGAGGACCCAGGCGATCCTTCCGATTCGTGGCAAGATACTCAATGTAGAGCGGGCCAGAGTGGACAAGATGCTCAAGAACACGGAGATTCAAGCCCTGATCTCTGCAATCGGAGCTGGTTTGGCAGACGATTTTGATCTGACGAAGATCCGCTACCACAAGATCATCATCCTCGCCGATGCAGATGTTGATGGCTCCCACATCCGAACTTTGCTGCTGACGTTCTTCTTCAGGCAGATGAAGCCCCTCGTGGAGGGTGGCTTTGTCTACGTTGCTCAGCCACCGCTATTTTCAACTTTGGTGGGCAAGGAGAAGGTGTATTTGAAAGACGACAATGCAAAAGCGGCCTTCCTTGGCGAGCATCCGAATCACAAAGCGGAGTTCCAGCGTCTGAAGGGGCTCGGCGAGATGGACTTCGACGAACTCAGGGACACGACCATGGATGTGTCAAAGAGATCTTTGTTGCAGATCAGCGTTGACCAAGCGGCTCTAGCCGATGACGTCTGCTCTGTTTTGATGGGCGAAGACGTCGAATCGAGAAGGCGCTTCATACAGACCAACGCAAAAGACGTGCGATTCCTAGATATTTGAGTTGAGCTAAAGAGGATATGAATTGAGTCCTGACAACGGAAACGATCCAAACGGTTTGTTTGTTGGCGTCATAGAGCCGATCGAGATACAAGAGGAGATGGAGCGCTCATTTCTGGAGTACTCCATGTCCGTCATCGTCTCCAGAGCCCTCCCGGACGCCCGTGACGGGTTGAAGCCTGTCCACCGGAGAATTCTGTACTCCATGTTCTCCGAAGGGATGCGGCCGGACCGACCTCACGTCAAGTGTTCAAAGGTCGTGGGAGACGTCATGGGTAAGTTTCACCCACACGGAGACTCCGCGATCTACGACGCCCTGGCACGGATGGTGCAGGACTTTTCCCTGAGACACCCTCTAATAGATGGCCATGGAAACTTTGGTTCTCCTGATCCCGAGACCGGCCCCGCCGCCTCGAGATATACAGAGTGTCGCCTCGCACCCATAAGTCTTCAGCTTATGGCGGGTATCGATGAAGGGACAGTGGACTTCACTGCGAACTACGACGGCTCGGAGCAGGAACCGGTAGTTCTGCCGTCCAGGTTCCCCAACTTGTTGGTGAACGGCTCTCAGGGCATAGCGGTGGGAATGGCTACGAACATTCCTCCGCACAACCTTGGCGAGATTAT
>JAJYVK010000136.1 GCA_021792075.1 Actinomycetes bacterium
CTCTCGCAGCATTTGGAGGTTTGAATGAAAAACCCTTTTGAGCCATACAGCTTGACCATTGACTCTCTGCTGCAATATAAGACGGGTCAGACCACTCGGCTTGCTGGTCTTTAGCGATCTGGGTATTTAATGATCCGTTGAACTCAGGAAACGATTTTTGGGTAACGGCTTGCGCTTGATGTTGGCATGTGCCCAAAGCGGTCACGTAATGGCTCAGCGCATTTGGCGCAAGGGTATGCATGTAGTTACCCTCCTGAATGGCTAGGTTCTTACCGTCAGTGACTGGATTAGAGATTGGGTGATTCAATAGTCCATACCCGTACTGTTTGGCATAGGCAGTTGCCGCTTGCGGATTCGTCGGAGTGGAAGAAACGGAGGTTGACGGAACTGCACCGATATAGACTAGCCCTTTACTCTGCATACAAGTGGATACCCTATTTTGCTCAAGGACAAGATAGTTCTCAAAACTTGTACCACCCGAGCCGCCCATGAAGTCGGCGATTGGTGAAATAGACGAAACACCACCTGGACTATTGGTTGTCGAGCTGGCCAAACTTATTCCAGTTCCAGCGGCCCCCGAGGCTGTCAATATAAGCACTAACGAACCGATCAATACCAGTTTTTTTATCATACGGACCTCTCAAGTTGACTTAGTGAAAATATTTACCGCGGGTCGATCAATATCTAATAGCAGGCTGTGGCATACCACCCACTCCCGTTGTAACCCATAGAGAAGCCACAAACGTTTATGTCGTTTAGCTGATAGGTATCGGCTGTGTTATTGTAACTGTCGTACGGCAGAGGAACACCGTTTGGTAGGGGAAGGCCCAACGTGTCTTCCCCTGCATTGTTGACTCGTGCGTCAAGAGTATTTCCAGTGAATGGATTGGCGGGGTAAGTGGCTCCCCAAATAGTACTGCAATAGTTGCTAAAATATAGAAAGATGCTACCCTCACCTGGAACATAAACCGAACTCACTGGCTGGAAACTAGTCTGATTGCAACCGGTAGTGGGATCGGTGCAGCTGCGTTGGCCGCTGCATGCGTATGCGAATGCAGGCGTCGTAGTAACTACAAGGGTTGTGACAACGCCGATTAGTGCCAAAAAGCTAGCTATAAGCGCCAACACCCCTGGATCTAGGCAAACTAATTTTCAAATAACTGCGAGTCCTCTTGGGTTCTATGTAATCCATCATTCCCCTCCCCATGACGATTTCATGATTTACTCAGAGACCGTCTTCGACTTTGCGCTACAACGTAACCCGGTTATTAATTGCAACACACTCGTGTTTGCACCATCTTTCCTAGTATTTTAGACTACTCTCTGTTGTAGACTACTATGTTATGACAATAACTGTCGTATCGTTCGATGTCAAGGAGAATCTATGAGAGAACCTCAAAAACCCTTAAGAATGACATCAATCGAGGAAGGGCTACCAGGAATATCTGTTTTTTAATACCGCTATTTACCTGGATGAATGAAATCATAAACCATCGATTCGATGGAAAACGCAGTTCTCTCGGGCCAATTCCGAGAACAGGCCATTGATAGGGAATCTTCAAAGCTGTCGGCTTTTGAGGTGATTCAAAATAAATCGGCCTACCTGCTGCAATGCACTATTAATTAGCAACCTACCAGTGTCCCAATTCAGAAGTTCGGTTCAGTAACTTTGCAATAGGTTCAAAGATCTCATCCCGGGCGGGAGCCTTCCAGTTATAGGGGCAAATAGAACTGTTGTGTGGGTTGCGCCTTTCGATGCCGAAACGCTCTATGACTCAACAAATGGTGATACGACAGTTCAAGAGCCTTTTCCGACGGGTCCTTGGTCTAACGCTGCAGAAATCGCTCTCCTTAGCATGCGAACCGCACCGTCGTGGGGGGGCAACGAGTTCTTGTGTCTCGTTCAAGAAAGACTGTTCACTGCACCTGTTTTCTGCGTAAGACCACTGTTGGAGGGCGCAACTGGGAGACGGTACCCGATTAGAAACTCAAACAGCGAGATTACCTGGGATAAGGGTTTGTTACCATAGAGGGACATTGCTGGAAACCATGACTTGCCGGGCCAGCTTTGATGGTCCAATTGGGCAAATCGGGTCAGGCAGGTAGCGGGTGCTTGAAAAGGGTTTTGGTGCATGAGTTACACGTTGCTCGATATCTCTAACTTGAGCAGAAAAACACCAGCGGTGCTTCTGCCGCTCTTGGCCCTTCTTCTGGTCGCAGGGAGAGGCTCGACAGCTCCTACGTCTACCCAACAGTATGCTGCCCGGATTCTCAATATTGTGCCTGCGTATCCAGGATCTTTTACAACAACTAAGAGCAATTCTCATCCGCCGATAATGCTTCCCAAGGAGAGGCTAGTAACGGCATCGTCAAAGTACCTGATGCCGGCCACAGTACCTGAGATTGAAAACTGGTATTTACACCATTTCAATTCCATAGGTTGGGCAGAAACTGGCTCGGTGAGTTCTGGAAACGCAAAGACCGGCACAGGATCCAGTTATGAGATTGAGTTCACTTCACCAAAATATCCGCTGATCTACTACCAGCTGAGCTTAGAGTCGCTGTCGCAGAGCAAGACGCTAGCGCAGGTCGTGGTGGCTGACGCTCAGACTCCAAGACCTGCCTCAAGCTATCTATCTCCAAACTTTGACCGCGCCAAGGTGACGATATATTCGGTTACAACAACAACGATGGTTCCAAAGCAGTCGACCATGTACTCTTTTCTCTTGAAGAAAACCAACAAGAAAGTTGTCCGCTCCTATGTCATCACCAATGCCACTGTCGTACACCAGTGGGCGCAGATGCTGAACGCCATGGAGGTTGCACCCGATATGGGAGCGGTTGACTGTCCGGCAATCGGGCCAAGCACAAAAGTTGCCGAGGTGGCCTTCAGCTCGTCGGGTGGATCAGGGGAAAAGACGGTTACCGTGCCAGTTGATTGTCAAGGACTACCTGGAATCGGTTCTATGACCCTGTGGGATCCGACAGCGAAGTTCTGGCGCTCTGTAACGAACTACCCCCAGGTTCCGCTGCCGTTTTCAGGGAATTCCATTTCCGGTTGAACCTCTAGGTTGGTGCATTATGTGGGAAGCGGTAAGAGATAATCTTGGCGGCGCAGGAATTGGCTGCAAGCGGTCATTGAGAACTGCACACTTGCGGTCACTCTACGCAGTACTTATTGGGGACTATTGCGTGCAGTGCTGAGAATCTCTCAAGTCGCGTTTCGACATTAAGATTCTGAGAGACGGATTCGAGTGTGGCACTGATTGGAGTGGTTCCAACGAAGTTGGCTCGTGACTTAGTGGCAGTGGTCTCAAGATAGCCTCTGACCGGTAGATTACATTTCGCGATATTGCAGCATTTTGATCTAATGGGGGTCTCCATGTCACTGTCAATCCATAGACCCAGTAACGAGATCCGATTGCCGCAGGTCCGAGGCAGTGGACAGTCATAACCAGTACCCAGGTATCGTAAACCGCCAGGATGAACCTTTTGGAGGTACTCATGAACCGTTTGACAGGAACTCTTTTAGCATTGGTTGGCGTTGCTGGCCTGGCTGCCGTTGCCACTCGAGTGATCGTGCCGATGTCGCGCAATCACGACGTGACTTCCCCAAGCGACCTTCGTCTCGCGGCTGTTCATACATGCTCCAAGGGTGCGCTATCTGTGAAGTTGGGTGCTAGGGGGCACGCTGCCATGAGCAGTGCAGGTTTTGCGATCGCCATTACAAACAAAGGAACAGCCCCATGCTCTCTGAACGGGTTCGCAACGGTTACCGCGCTGACAAAGACCACCAGTGCCAAGCCCATCACATTTGTCCACTCCTCGCAGTCACAGTCTTACGCGAACGTTTCTCCCAAGACGGTTGTATTAGCCCCTAAGGGCACGGCTTCATTCGGTATTTCTTACACGGATAACAAGGACCAGCAGTACGGCAGCGCGACTGGTTGCCAGATGTACGCGATCAACGTACGGTTACCAGGCGTCAAGCAGAGCTACACGGCAAGAATCTCGGTGGCCTCTATTGGCGGCCCAGCAGAAGACTTCGTGAACTCATGCTTCACCAACTTCAAGTTCGGTCTAACGCCCATCGTGGCGGGCTCGAAACCACCACAGCCGTAGATCACTCTCACCTACTCCGTCGCAGACATCCTCCACGGGCGCGACGGCTCCGGCACTGCAAGACTTACTGGACCGCGGTGCTTTCCCGCCGGTGGTTCTGGTGACCGGTTGCCTTTATAGCCCGCTTTGATGAGTTCTTTGTAGGTGACCGGACCTGCGTTGGCGGCCAAACCCATCAGGCGAAAGAACAGCATTCCCCTCGCTTCCGAACCTCGTCTATTGAATCTGAGCGTGAACTCGTCCAAGTAGGACGGCAAGTATTCGGGGCTCACCGATCCTTGTAGTGTTCCCAAGATCCATCGTTTGAGTAGTGACGCTACGCGGTGTACTCCTGGTAGCAACTCGTGTGGTTTCGGAATACTGGCGCTTTGGTTGTGCGCGATGTGCGTGTATCTGCCCCTGGTCGCTGGTGGGTACGACTTCCAGTCATCGGTGACAACAGTCGAGCCTTCTTCCACGGTCTCTTTCAAGAACGCGGCCAGGCTCTTGGTTGAGTAGTCCGGGATGACTTGAAGACGGACGCGACCGAAGCCTTTGGGGTCTTTGCGTTCGACCGCTATCGCCACTCTTGTTTTGCCAGCCGCCCCGCGCCCGGGCTTGCCGGATTTCTTGCCACCGATGGCTGTCTCATCTACTTCGACAATGCCGCTCAGCTTCTCACGACCAGCCAGAGCCATCGCCCGGCGGTACTTGTGGAGCATCGTCCACGCAGTCTGGTAGCTGCTCAACTCCAACCGACGTTTGATGGTTGCCGCGGAGACGCCACCTTTGTTGATGCTTAGTTCCCAACCGGCCTGGAACCAGAGAGTAAGAGGAACACGAGTGCCCTCGAAGATGGTTCCCGCAGTGCGTGAAATTGTCGAAGTACATACCGGGCATCGCCGGACGCGCCCGGTCACCTTGCGCGTGGGAACCTTTGTCCCGCAGCCTGAACGGGAACAGACGAGCTCATCGCCCCAACGCAACCAGTCCAGGTAGTCGAGGCAGTCCCCGTCGGTCTGGAACCACGCGCGAAACTCACGCTCGGAACGGGGGTAGTGTCTTCCAGCTATTGCCATCGGAAAGTAGGTTATCTACTGATAGTGACATGGAGACCCCCCTTTGATCTATTTGAGAAGAGCCACCTAAAGGACTCCTCCTTTAGCAGTGAAGATCGCTGATGTTGAGCTGGTTTACAGAGGGAACGGGGTTATTCGATGTCGTCAACCACCATAGTTTGCTCCCTATCACATAGACCGTACCGTAGATCGCAGAGCGCTGAACTCCACTCGGCAGGCCAGCTACGCGGCACCACTTGGTCGCTCGGGGTTGAAGCAATTCCCAGCTGTGGCTACTTCCATGCTGGCCAGTGA
>JAJYVK010000137.1 GCA_021792075.1 Actinomycetes bacterium
TCGAGCTACATTATTCCAAGTGTCTTCAATCCGGATCTTGTCCCCGCAGTTGCCGCAGCAGTTCGCGATGCAGCTGCCAAGGACGACCATGCCGGAATTACAGGACAAAGAATCGAGCAGTAGGGCTCGTTCGGTCGGATCACCCTGAAACTGTGTCAAAGTGATTCTCACCGACAAAAAGGCTCAGATACACCACCTTCGAATCTCTTCTACACCGGATCCTGCTCAGAGAAAGATCTATGAGATCCTGGGAGTCTCAGATCCCCTAAAGAGAAAGAAGAAGAAGTTGCTCAGTTGTAGTGCCCGAATTATTGGCCCCTATCACGGCTGAACTGGGAAGGCTGGCCTGGGAGGCGAAACTTGGGTTAGTTTCTTCGGACAGATGCTTTCGGCAAGGGGAAGCGGGATGCACTAACTGCGAAGCCCTCCTTTGCCATAATCATGAGAGTCACTCACTCAAGATGTGCCGATGACTTGCCAGTCCACGAGCGGCCTACATCCCGTCAGTAGAGAACTCGTCGCAATGGACACCACTGTTTTTTTGTAAGGCGGTCCGAAAGCGCCACCCTCAAAAGAATCAGCATCTGAGCCGCCTGTTTTCCGAAATCTCCGTCTGCAGTGAAGAAAACACCCAGACAATTAGGCGGCGTGAGATCCAAGGGATCCCCTAGAACAAGAAGACCAACTGCCTCGTAGAATCGAGAGCGGGTGACGGGAATCGAACCCGCACTACCAGCTTGGAAGGCTAGAACTCTACCATTAAGTTACACCCGCACATCTCTTAGCCGAGATCGCCCAGTAGTTCTTTGACATCGTGGTTTTCTACCAACCAAACCCCCGGGTGCAAAGCATCTCTAATGACCTCAGCTTTTTGACCCATGACGACCGGAACTGCTCGACGGCCTGTTGCCCTCGCCGCAATTTCAGCTCGTTCAAGCGCCCTCAACACGTCATCTATATGGACAGTACTTGCTATCTCGCCAACAACAGCTACCTGCTCGCCGGTCTTTGCCATATGACCAAGGGCCACAGTGTCAGAAAGCGCCAACCGGTCAGCCTCATCCTCAGAGATCAAGCCGCTATCAACAGCAGAATCGAGAATTGCATCGAAATCACGGGAAGACAGCACAGAATCTATTCGAAGACCGCCTTCAACACGTCGCACTCTGGATGCAAAAGTTCTGCGATATGTCTCTTCGGTAAACTTGCCGTCCAAGCTTCCTAGGCGGTCCTCGACCCTACCAAGGCGTCTTTCAACTTGATCCATTTTCGAAGTCAGCGCGGCGATCTGCTCTTCGACTCGCTCCATTTTCGAAGTCAGCGCGGCGATCTGCTCTTCGACTTGATCCATTTTCGCAATTAGCGCGGCGATCTGACGTGAGTTCTCTTGGACCAACTCAGGAAGAGATAGCAACTCCTCTCCCAACAGCACAGCCCTCATCTGTGCCCTGAGGGCAGAGTCCTGTTGAAGCTGACGGATTATCTCAAGAGCATCCATATTATAAATCCTACAACTTGGTCGTGACGCAGAGTTCCACACATGAAAGACCCGCCAGCAAGGCGTGGAAATGGACTAACCAGAGTCAAGCTTTTCACTCGAGCTCCGTCCTTAGCGTTGCGGCGTGTCACATGGTTCTGTCCGAAAGCTATGCGTTGTGTTCACAAATTGTGGATGCGTATCATCTTTGGCTGTGCAGATCCATGGCTATCGCTCGCTGGACAGCAGGAGCCGAAGTGACTGCACAATATCTGATGTCGAGGGTATGACCGCATCGCACAAATGAGCTGCAGCGGGCATTGGAACTGGCTTAGAGCAGACCAAGGCGACCTTCGCTCCGGGAATCTCTTGAGCAAAGTTGGCCATCCAGCAACTGGCGGGACTCCCCGCCGCTATTGACTCGTCTACAAATAATACGGAGTTGTAATGGCCAAGCTTCTCAACAATTTCTCCTGCGGGACTTGGGGCAAGAACAGGAACGCTAAAAACTCCGACGGATATCCCTTCTTCTTCTAGGAGAGCCGCAGCGTCGGTCGCAAGTTTTGCCATATACGAATAGGCGACTACCGCGACATCCTTACCTCTGCGCAACTCATTTACCTGAGCGAGCAACAGTGGCACCTCAGTTACCTCGCCGTCGGTCTCCAGAAGTGTGTGCTCCACGATCACGGTCGGATCACTCCCGTTAAGTGCCGCATGAATTGCAGAATCCAACTCCCCAGGCGTCGAAGGCGCAAGAATCCTAAGCCCGGGAATGTTCTGTAACATCGATTGTGGCGTGTGTTGATGCTGGGGGCCTCCGCCTCTCCTGGTTCCGGCGATGAGAGAGAAGACGACTGGTGCTGTGATCGCGCCATTTGACGCATATCTTACGTTGGCCGCCTCGACCACAAGGGCAGGCCAGCCGTAAAAGATGAAGCTGCTTGTGTGAACCGAAACGAACGGCCGCAGCCCGCCCATTGCCGCTCCAACGGCAACACTGGCATACGCAAACTCGCTCAGAGGTGGCTCTAGCATCCGATCGGAAAATCGAGTCTTGTACTCGATTGAAGCCCGTCTAGATGGGTCCCCTCCAATCAGGATGATACTGCTATTGCTCTCCATCTCCCTGAACATCGCCCGCCTACGGGCCTCCTCCATGCTGAGCAACAACGTCATTGATCTCCCCAAACATGCTCAAAAACAACCGATTCTGGTGCAAGGGGTGCACCCAGCGCAGCCCTCACCGCGTCGGCGAGTTTGCCATTGATATCGGAATCGATCTCAGCCATCACGTCCAGGCTGACACCGCGGGAGCGAAGCAATCGAACCATGTGCGCCAAAGGGTCCACGACCGACCATTCATCTGAGCGCGAATGTGCGGTGGCAAGATCAAACGGACCGGTTATATTTTGGGGATGGCTCCCCGTGGCATTACCGGGCCAAGGCTCGCTTACGATCTCGACGAACTGTGGTTCTTCCCCTTTGCGGGCAGCGGCAGCTGCAAGAGCGACGGTCGAAAAGACGTCCAATGGATTCTGCGCATCGGTTCTGAAAGCCGTCAAGCCGCAGGCCTCCGCAAGGATGGAGAACTTCGATTGACGCCCGCTAGGTCTGCTTCCGCTGTTGTCGCACACAATGACAACCGGAACGTGCCACACTGATGCAATGTTGAAGCTCTCGTAAACTATTCCTTCGTCCATAGCACCATCACCAAGATAAGCGAAGGAGATCGAACCGTTGCCGATTCTCTTATTTGCCAGTGCCATCCCGATGGAAAGAGGCACTCCTCCAGCGAGCATCGCACTCACATATGCAATCCCATGCTCAACATCGATTAGATGGAAGCTCCCCAACTTGCCACGCTGCGAGCCACCATCCCGCCCAAATATCTCTCTGTACATGAGCTCCGGACTGGCTCCACACGCGGCCAACTGCCCGTGATTGCGATGGTTGAGCAGTAGAGAGTCGCCCTTCTCCTGTGCACATGCAATCGCTGCGGCACTGCTTTCCAGGCCGATGGAAACGTGATAGGTGTCGTTTACGTACGCACCATGGTCGCATAAAACCTCGTCGAATCGGCGAGCACGCAGCATTCGGGTGAGGTAGTCCAGCAGCTGCTCATCGACGCTCATGGTCCGGCAATCTCCGTAGTTGCACTCCTGACTGGTAATGTGCCCCTCGCACAGACACCTTTTTGGGGTGCTACGGAAGAACGTGTCATCAGGCTCCTCTCACCACGCTGAAAGAGAACTGCCCATCCTTGACTTGAAGTGCCTTGTTGCTTCCGTTGGCCAAAAGTTCGTGAATTAGCTCTGCGAGCGGCTTGGGCGAGGCGACTTTGTAGTTTGTTTTGCTTGAACTCCCCACCACATCTAGAGCGTCGTCACCAACGATCGCAGATAGTATTAGGTCTTCGTCCGACATCGAGACTCCATACTTTTGCCTCAACTCGCCCAACGTCGGCTCCCAATCCTCTTGAACCTCGATTTCGCGCGCCCTTGAACGATCAAGGATCCGGTCTCGGACGCCCTGATCCATCACCGAAGGAGCCTCCCGGCCGTGGCGGCCCAGAGCATACTCGATAGTTGCGTCGGTGACCTGGGTATATCGTTCTCCAACGATCACATTAATTGCTGCCTGGGTTCCAACAATCTGCGAAAGCGGAGTCACCATAATTGGATACCCCAGATCAGCCCTCACATGTTCGATCTCTGTAAGTACATCTTCCAAATGATCTTCTATACCTGCCAATGAAAGCTGATACCTCAGATTGGATACCATTCCTCCCGGAACCTGGTGGTGATATGGCATTTCGTCGTACTCATATGGCACTCCGATTTGGAGACCCTCCCGCTTCGCCACGCGAGTCAGATATTGCGTGACAGGGGAAAGCACCTCCTCATTGACCTGAGGATCAAAGGCGAGGACACGAAGGTTAGCCGCCACATTGAATATCGAGGGCTGAGAATTGGCGTTAGCCAATGGTGGAACAGCTGTATGTATGACAGCTATCCCAAGCTTTGCAAACTCGAGCGCATTGACGGGACCAAGACTATTGTTACAGTGCCCGTGGAACTCCCAGGTCATGCCTGGCGAGGCATCGATCAGTTTTGGGATGAGTTGGCGCACGCGCTCAGGAGTGAGAAGACCGCCAACGTCCTTGAAACAGAGCCGGTACGGTGAGAGCGCGGCAGCCTCTTTGGTTCTTTCGACGTAATACTCGTCGGTGTGCCTTGGCGAGACGGAATAGATTACGTTGACCACTGGTATCATTCCAAGACCGTCCAGACGTTCCATCTGGCTCTTCATGACCGAATAATCGTTCCAGTTATTACCGGTGCGGATATAGCGGATTCCAAGGTCCACGGCCTTCCTTGCAAGCAGCTCTCCGACGGAGCTGGGGACGTACCCACTGAGCGTCCTTCCGCTGATGGTACCGTGCCAGCGAAGAGGTGTGAGTTTCGCTGAAGCTGCGCCGCCTTTGATCCAGTCCCAGGGATTTTCCTTGAGGTGCCTCACGAATTTCTTCAGTCGGCTGCCTGTGGCGATAAACTCCATGCTCTCGAAGCCGGCAGCATCAAGGTAAGGCATGATGGCAAGCATGTGCTCGGTCTTCATGTTTGACGCCCATAGACTCTGCTGGCCATCTCTGATCGTCGTGTCTACGAACCTTACTTCTTTCACCTTTGCTATGCCTTTCTTGATAAGTCCCGGTACCATTGCCGTCTCACAGATACTGCTCGCGCCTACGAAAAAACTCCAAAGCTATCTACTCTAGGGCATTTGAACTTGCTTCAAGTGATAAATAATTGACGAAAACGAGCTGATGGCGTGGCGCTTCGCAGTTGGTTCAAACCTCCCGTCTAATCCTTAGAGAGCCCAAGAAGCTTCATGGCGTTGTCGAGCATGATCTTTTGTTTCACCTCTGGTTTGAACGGAAGCTTCTCGAAGTCGCTGAGCCAGCGATCGAGCGGAAGCGAGGG
>JAJYVK010000138.1 GCA_021792075.1 Actinomycetes bacterium
TTGCCACCAGCATCGTTTTCATCGCTGGTAGGTTTCGTGTCAGGAGGCGGGGGAGGAGGAGGAGGCTGCCGAGTAGGTTTCGTGTCAGGAGGCTGCGACGCAATTTCCTGGGCCTTCACTGCGCGCATATCGCCACGAACCTGGCGGATATTCTTGCGTTTGGCTGCGCGCCAGGCAGCCCTGGCTTCGAAGCCTGTCTGCAGCGGGTTCTCGGGGTGGATTCTGATGTTTTCAAAGGCTTCCGGGACAGCCTTGAGCGTGCCTTTGTAGTGCGAGCCTAGCCATTCCTTGGTGTTGAGTTTGACCTTGGGGTCTTCCTTTTTCTCCTCAGTCTCGCCATCGTCCGGCGATGGGACTCCATCGGCTCCGCCCGGACCGTCACTAGGCAGGCTTACGCCACTGCCGTCTGGTGTGGATTGCACAGTCTGGCCGCCTTCCCCGTTGGCTGAATTGCCGGCGCCAGCCGGTCGGGTGGACGATCTCGAATCCGAACCGCCAGCCGTCGTGGCAGGTCCACCGTTTAGTGAAGACGAAGTTCCGTTGGTCGAGCTGGTTCTCGTGCCTCCCGATTTCCCGCTTACGATCTCGTCCTGGAGCTTGGACCTGTCAACGTTTCGTGTGGAATCGCCTCCGAGTGCTCCGCCAGTACTGGACTTTTTGCCACCTCCAAAGACTTTCGTCAGACCTCTCGTCAGTTTGGTCTCTCCGTCTGATCCGGTCGGAGACAGAGTCTTGGAGGCAGTACCGGCCAGCTGCTGATGCCCGGAGCGGAATGCTTCGTGGATTGCGTTACCCGCCTGAAATACCATTGAGAGGATGAACTTGGGGAGAAAAATCGCGGCGGCCAGGATTAGAATCCCCCCGAATGCGTTGGAGAAATACTGCACAGGGTCGACGGTGCTACTGCTTGCTGTGAGCGCGGTGGAAAAACTGACAAGATGGTTACCGACCATAGCTGAGAGGTTGGCCGCATCGCTTCCCAGCGCGGATGTTTGTATCGTTCCGGTCGCTCCCATCGCAGCGATTCCCACAGCCAGGATAGAGGTGATGATGAACGGCATGGAGATTGCGGCAACCACCCCTTCGACCGCTTCGCGGAACCCGTCTTTTCTAAAGAGCGCCAGGTATGGCGCAAAGTAGATCAGGAGAAACACGACGGCGTGCGCGACAACGAGGATCAGTATCAGCAGTCCGACCAGGATAAGTCCAATGAAAAGGATCAATAGCGTGACAAAGATCGAATCTTCGATGCCAGTGAGCGAGCTGACAGCGAAGATCGTGCCGAAAGTATGAGCAAGCCCTTGACTGTTGACGCTGGCCACGCTTATCAGAGCGTCGTCGAGCGCGCCTACGAGTTTTTCGACCGGATCGACGAGGAGGCTGAGGACGAACGAGATCACGAGCGCGCCCATAATGCGCTTTAGCATCTCCTCCGTCGAGCTCTTGGAGTTTCCCCCCGTTAGCCCTTTAGTAGCCAGCCAAACGAGAAAGATAAGCATGGCAAGGCTGGGGATAATCACGGCGTTGAAGTCCAGGAGCTTTTGGAAGCTGCCGCCGAACACCAGATTGTCGTTGCTGATGAACTTCTGTACTAGCGACAGCTCGGCGGTGAATGCGTGCGCTACAGCCGTGCCTATGTCCGTAAAGACGGCGACGACGCCTTGCACGATCATGTTGGTGAAAAACGATCCCACGTATTTAGAGGGAGCGTTTAGAATTGGACCGACAATAGGAAGCCCTAGGGCAAAAAGTCCCATTTTTTATCCTGTCTCGCAGTTATTGGTGATGGTGGACAATGCCGTCATCCGCCAAATATCCCTTGGAGCGTTGCGAATACGACTGTCAACGCCAAGGCGCCGATCACGATCCCCGCTCCCGCCTTCATCGCGCGGCTGCCCCACTGTGCCATCCCCGACGAATTGTGGGTTGAACCCAAACCGTGGGCTACCAGACCTACCAGGAACACTACCGGCCCGAGGATGAGGACGAAATGCTCGAGGAAACTCTGGATGCTGGTCATGATGGTGTCGACACCGGTGGTCGACACCGTGGCTGCGAGGATAAGGCTCGTTTGCCAGAGGGTAAGGAAGCTGCTCATTTAGAGACCTCTTTTCCGTTTCAGTAGACATTTCTTCGTCTCTATGTAGGTATTTATGCAAGAAATTCGGTCTGGTGGCTGTTTTTGGGGGTTTTGGGGAAAAAACTTCAAAATTCCGAGAATTTTTTTAGCTCCAGGGTTCGAAAAACATCTCCGAGTTCGGTTCCGAGTCCTTTTTCATCGACCTGACCTGCGCTGACGCCATATTTTGATCGGTATCGGTCGTCAGAGAATCCCTCTCGGCCAAGACCGTTCTGCAAAGGTAGTGGCTGCCTCCGATCATCGCCAGGAACAGCCCGCGGTAATTGGACCCAGCGTCGTCCAAGTTCAATATCTCTTGCTCGGCTTGGGTGAGAGTAAACGTCTTTGCGATCAGTTCAATCTCGCTAGAAGAGTTGGAAAAGATGAAGGCGCTCTGAACCGCGTCGATGATGGTCTGCAGCTTTCCCGATACCGCGGTTCCGGTGTTCGCCGCGCCGAGCACGTCGGACAGTCCATGCATTGTGAGAACCAGCGACACTCCGTATGACCGCGAGAGCTTGGTGGTGGTCTGGAGAAACGAAGCCAGATTGTCCAAGACCGCCCAGCCTTCGTCGACAATGAGAAAGGAGCGCTGGGCCAGATTGGAGATCGCGTTCCTGAGCCAGAATGCGACCACGGATGAGACCGGCTTGAAAAGAGCGGGGTCCCTGAACGCTTCTGAGAGGTTGATTATCATCCCTTTCGGATTCAGTCCGACCGAGGTCTTCCCGTCGAATAGTCCACCCAGCTGTCCCGAGCCGAGGTACCTCTGAAGCCCGGCGACGACGGGGATCAGCCGCTGCACCGATTCCTTGCGGTCCGGAGTGCCCATCGAATGCACTATTTCGTCGGGAACTTGGCGCAATATCTCCACGGCCTCGAAGAGGGTGTCCCCTGGGACCAACAGCTCCGCTGCCTTGTCCAACGCCGCCGCCTCGTCAGGGGTGAGACTGCGCTCCATCACCGATGAGGCGAGAATGCTGAGCATCGCCGCCTTCGCGCCCACGGAATCCAGATCCAAGGGATTGATCCTGGTCTGGCCTGGCGCTAGGCGCAGATATGGCAGCCCTAGCTCTCTAGCCACGTCCGCGTATTCGCCTTTGGGGTCAAGCGCGAAAAAGCCGTACCCGTGCACTCCCGAGCCTCGCAGGGCCAGGATTTTGGAGAAGGTGGATTTTCCGGTGCCAACCTGGCCCAGGACGATAGCGATTGGCGAAGTGACGATGTGTTCTGCATAGAGTTCGAAGGGATCCCAGGAAAAGGGTGCTCCGGAGAGATCATCACGGCCAAGAAGGATCCCAGGCACGCCCAATGGGGCCGCGATCTGCGCCTGATAAAGCGACTGCGCCCTTGCGGTCGAGAGGGTGTGGGATTCGAAATAGAGGGGAGTGACGCAGAATGGAAGACTGGTGGCCCAGCCCTCGTCGTGGCGCCAGTCCACTCGACGCAGCCGCATGTAGCAGGTTCCGGCCTCGCGCATCAGCCAGGTTTCAGCGTCGTCGAGGATTCTTTCGCTGTCGGCTGTTATCGTGACCGTGGCTATGCCTTTCAGCATCGCTTCGCCGGTGGTCAGGTCCCGCTCGGTTTCACGCGCGGATTCGATCTCCGCGTATTCACGCGACATTATCCGCTGGTTGCCCCGACCCGAAGCGCGGGTCAACGTTTCCATCTCGACCTTGTTCGCTTCCCTCTCTGCTTGCCTGAGCGCCATTTGAGGGTCGGTTATGTTGAATATGTACGACAGCGTGTAGCGTGCGATGTTGGGGGGAATCCCGCCCAGCAGGTTCAGCTGCCAGGTATCCGCCACTGCCATCTGAGGGAACTCGGTAATCACGTAGCTGCGTGAGAGGTGGTAGGGGAGGATCAGCTCCTTCGCTGCGGTCGAGAGGTTGTATTCCGTCGGTACAAGGGAGGCGATTGAACTTCCATGGGACTCGAGCAACGAGCGCAGGAACGCCGTGTCGGGATTCAAAGCGCCGCTTATGAGCTCAGCGAGTTCGTCGGGACTCAAAAGCCTTGCGTTGCGTATCATCCCGCGGATGGTCCGGTCGATCCGGTCCACAGCCAGTTTGAGCGCTTCAGTGCGGTCTGGGCTTATCTTTGCGAACTCGACCACCAGGTAGCACTTGCGCTCGTAGACCTGGCCGCCGACCGCGCTCGCCACCTCCCCGTAGCGTTCAGTCAACTCTTTGTCCAAGTTGGGATCGGCCTCGATCAGTCGGCGCAAGGTGTCTTTCGGTCCCGCTGCGGTGGTGACTATGATGTCGGTGAAAAACTGGAGCCGCTTGACCGACTGACCGGCGATAGAGGCAAGGAGCCTCCCCCACTGGGCGAAGGTGGATCCCTGTTCGGCGCGGGAGGACAGGAGCAGGTGGCTGGCGGCGGGTATCAGCCACACTCCCAGGTAACACATGCGGTTCTCATAACCGAGGTCGGAGAAGTATACCGCTCCCGCGCCGGGGCTGACGCGCACTATGGATGCATCGCCGCAACCTGAGAGATGGATGGTTTGCACCAGGTGGGAGCCATGGAACCCTTGCTTCTTTTTGTCTCGGAACAAGACTCCCTGGATCTTTCTCCAGTTCTTCTTGGCCCAGATGAAAGCCCATTCGCTCGCGATGTGGTGCTTGATCGGGAGCCCGTTGCCGATTATTACGACCGACCCGAAGAGGAGCTCCAGGGCCAGGTTGTGCAGAAGCTGCATCATGAGAAAAACAGCAAGCACGGTCAAAAGTGTCTGGTTCCGCACGAAGGGGATCCAGTTGTTCGACCTTCTCTTTGGAAATTTTGTCGCCATACCTATGTATTTACGCCAGATTTCCGTTCTG
This sequence comes from Actinomycetes bacterium, assembly GCA_021792075.1. Lineage (GTDB taxonomy): Bacteria > Actinomycetota > Acidimicrobiia > Acidimicrobiales > Acidimicrobiaceae > SCQM01. The sequence continues at coordinate 4,948 of JAJYVK010000138.1, forward strand.
GTGGCTACGAAGAAGCCGATCTGACCGAAACTTAAAGATTTTTCCAAAACTTCGAGAAATTTTCGGTTTTTCCTCTAAAAGCGGCCACCAGATTTGTTTTTTTGCATAAATACCTATACATGGAGAACTTGCCGGATTTTGAAACGGGATCGCCTGCTTCGGCGCGGAGTGGATACGCAAGCCATCTGCGCAGCCTTGGCTACCTCGTGGAGCAGGCATACAGGCGCACTGACGGTGCCTGCGCCTGTGGGGACAGCTCATGCCGCAAATCTCCCCACTTTGCGAGCGATCCCGACGCTCCCTCGGAAATCCACCTGGTAATGCGGGCGGAGGCCGTGGCGGTAACGAGCGAGATGAGCGTAGTGCAACGGGCGCTGCGATTCGGCTCAGCGGTTGCCATCCTCAGACATGGCGGCACAAGCTATCTGTTCATCTCCGATCCTCGCAGTCTTCCGAGTGTCGCGCCAGTGATCGCTCCAGGGCAGGGGTGGATCGCGCTTCCTCCGTATC
>JAJYVK010000139.1 GCA_021792075.1 Actinomycetes bacterium
GGGTTCTCTCCATTTATACGCTTTCCGGTATCTTTCTTGGCAATTTTGGGCTCATCTTGGCTGGGGCCTATCGCAGATTCAGAGCGAGGGCTGCTGAGCCTCCCGCGGTCCCGATTGCAGCCGAGGGGGAGGCTGAGGAAACGGTTTCTCTCGATGGAGACGAGTACTCGCCGCCGACTTCGTTGATCGGGCTTGATCTTGCCCAACAGGAGATCACCGATGTTCTTGCCACGCATGAACCTGAGCCAAAGAAGAAACCCAGCTGGTTCGGCTCCGATGGAAAAGCCATAGGAGTGCGGGGTCACTTTCTCGTCGGAGTGCTGGCTTCGATAGTCGTGTTTTTGATCTCGGGTCTAGGCCTGTTTCCGCCTCAGTCCTGGCTTCCCATAAAACCAGCTCAGAGCTTCGTACCTTCGTGGATCAGCTGGAACTACACCGGATATGAGGGAAAGCCCGACTACCCGGCCTACCGCGAACTGATGGCGACAATGCAAAATGTGGGAAAGCAGTATGGATGTGGCCAAGCTATGTGGGAGTACAACTCAGGGGAGAACTCTTTTGGCACTCCCATGGCGCTCATGTTGCTGCCGTATTGGACCAATGGATGTGTAAATTCCATGGAAGGCCTGTTCTTTGAGTCTTCTGCGACAACGCCGTTCCATTTCATGAACCAGTCCGAAATGTCGGCATCTCCGTCTGAGGCTATGTCAGGCCTCCCGTACGAGGGACTGAATGTTGCACTTGGTGTTCAGCACCTGCAGCTGCTCGGCGTCAAGTACTTCATGGCGTTCTCACCAAGCGTGGTTTCCCAGGCCAATCAGGATTCGCAGCTGCAGAAGATTGCGACGGTTCCGGCGCTCCAGCCCTCGGCTGGGCTCAGCTCTGTGCTTGGTTGGACCTGGAGCATCTATCTTGTGAAGAGTTCTGCCACGGTTGAACCTCTAAAGAACTGGCCGGTCGTCTTGAGCGGGGTGAACCCCAGCCAAGCCTCGTGGGTGAACACCGTCATGAGCTGGTATGACAATCCGAGCAGGTGGTCGGTCATTCCTGCTCAGTCGGGTCCGGCAAGCTGGACGAGGGTAGCGGCGGATTCGACGAATTACCCCTCTGATCCGGTTTCTCCGACCCAGGTGAGCGGTGTCTCTCAGAAGAATTCGTCGATCTCGTTCAGTGTCTCGAAGCTAAACGCGCCCGTATTGATCAAGATCTCCTACTTTCCCAACTGGCAGGTGAAAGGTGGCCAGGGCCCTTACAGGGTGGCCCCAAACCTTATGGTCGTAATTCCGACATCGCATCACGTGGTCGTCTATTACGGAATGACCCCGATCGACTACATTGGGTATGGGTTGTCACTCGTTTCCTTTGTGGCGGTAGTCGTCATGATCGTGAAGCGTAAGCGATCCAAAGAATTGTTGGCATCCATCGACTAGAGTTACTCTCCGTGTGTCAATCTGGTCAGTGGGGTTGAAGTAATGCAAAGGTTCATAGACAAATGATTTCCGCGATTTTCAAGGCTTATGACGTCAGGGGTACCGTCCCCGACCAGTTGAACACCGATATTGCTCGAGCAATCGGCGCTGCATTCGCAGTATTTTCAAAGAGCTCGAAGATTGCGGTGGCGAGGGACATGAGGGTCTCCGGCGAGCAGCTCAGTTCAGCTTTCATGGACGGCGCAAGGGCTGTCGGAACCGGGATCGTCGATCTGGGCCTGGGGTCCACGGACATGCTTTATTTCTCTGCCGGCGAGCTTGACATGCCCGGAGCCATGTTTACCGCTTCGCACAATCCCGCTATCTACAACGGCATAAAGATGTGTCTCTCAGGGGCTCGGCCAATTAGTTCGGATAACGGCCTTGCGGAGATCGCTGATGTAGCGCAGGGTTTTCTGGACAACGGGATTCCTGCTGCAGCCAGAACGGGTTCATATGAGCAGAAAGAGATGCTGACCCGCTTTGCCGAGCATGTCCGGTCATTCATTGATTTGGATAAACTGAAGCCGCTCAAGGTAGTAGCGGATACGGCCAATGGAATGGGAGGGTTGGTCGTACCTGCGGTATTTTCGGAGCTCCCGTGTCAGCTCGAGATTCTCTTTCCTGAGCTCGACGGTAATTTTCCGAACCATCCGGCAGATCCGATTCAGCCTGAAAATCTTATCGACCTGAAACAGCATGTCGTTGCGACCGGATCAGATGTGGGGCTCGCATTCGACGGGGATGCTGACCGGGTATTCCTGGTTGATGACCAAGGCCAGACAATCTCCGGTTCGACTACCACTGCACTGGTAGCAAAGGCGCTTTTGGCGAAGCATCCCGGCTCAAAGATCCTCTACAATCTGATCTGTTCCAAGGCGGTCCCGGAAATCATCAGCGAAAATGGAGGGATACCTATCAAGACCCGTGTGGGCCACAGCTTCATCAAGACGGTCATGGGTGAGACTGATGCGCTCTTTGCTGGAGAGCATTCTGGGCACTACTATTTCAGAGATAATTTCCGCGCCGACTCAGGTCTAATAGCTGCGATGGTCGTATTGGAGGTCTTGTCGACGTCGGACCGTCCGCTCTCTCAGCTGCGCACTGAGCTGGAGCGCTATAGTGCTTCAGGCGAGGTGAATACCAAGGTGCAAGACGTTAACGACGTCTTGGCCTTTATCGAGAATGCGTATGAGGGCCGTGGCAAAATGGATCATATGGACGGACTGACAGTGGATTTGGGAGACTGGTGGTTCAACGTACGTCCTTCAAACACGGAACCTCTCCTCAGGCTGAATCTGGAAGCCAAGTCCGACCTGGAGGTGGCGTCAAAGGTCCAAGAGGTCCTGGCCGTTATTTCGAAAGCCGATTCTGAAAGGAAATAGTGTGACATTGGACCCCAAGCTTTTGGAGATTCTTGTATGCCCAATCGACAAGGGTGAGCTACTGTATTTTCCGGCCGAGGACACTCTTTACAATCCCAGGCTCAGGAGACGCTACTCGGTCAAGCAAAACATTCCCATCATGCTTGTCGACGAATCCCAGGTTGTCGATGAGGAAGAGCATGTGCGGTTGATGACGCTATCTAAAAGTTCTTAGCCGTTTCGAGTTCTATCCAACTTCTAGAGATTCAGGTTTGAGGTATAAGCATGTTCAGCCAGGTACTGGACTCGTCCCGAATGTGGGAGTACACGGCGAGTCTTCCCGAACAGATAGCGCGGGCGGCGACCAACGCGACCGCAACTCCGGGGCTTCCCCGAAAGCATGAGATCGAGAATGTCGTTGTCCTGGGGATGGGCGGATCGGGCATTGCCGGGGACGTGCTTGTAGCGGTCGCGGCACCGTTCATGTCTGTTCCTGTAGCCGTCGTCAAGTCATATACGATTCCGGCGTTCGTCGGACCGGGATCGCTTGTTTTTGCGATCTCTTTTTCGGGCAACACAGAAGAGACGGTCGATGCCGCCAGCGAGGCGCTTAGACATGGTGCCAGAGTCGTCTTCGTTACTTCAGGCGGTGAGCTTGGGCGGATAGCAAGGGATGCCGGCGAGCCCCTGATATCGGTACCGAGCGATATCCCGCAGCCTCGAGCTGCCATCGGCGCTATGTCGGTTCCACCGCTGGTGGTGCTGGAGGAGATCGGACTTTTCCCTGGTGCGACGCACTGGATCGACCTTGCGGTGGCTCAGCTGCAGAGACGCAGGGACGCACTGATTCAGCCCCGCTCCGAGATAGAGTCGATTGCGGAGCGAATCGGAAACGCGATTCCTCTGGTACATTCGTCAGGGGCGATAGGTAGGGCGGCAGCTCAGCGGTGGAAGACGCAGATCAACGAAAATGCAAAGCGTCCGGCATTTTACTCCGTCTATTCTGAGAACTGCCACAATGAACTCGCAGGTTGGGAACATCTTAATGATCTCACGAGGTCGCGGATGGTGATAGTAAATCTTCGCCACGAGAGTGAACATCCTCAGGTTGTGAGGCGATTCGAAATAGCTTTTGATCTCATGGGGTCTAGGGTCAAAGATGTGATCTCCGTGAAGGGAGTCGGGGAAGGGGAGCTATCTCAGCTGCTGGACCTTGTTCTCACTGGAGATTTCGTCTCCTTGCAGATTGCCAACAACGATGGGATCGATCCCGGTCCGATACCAGTGCTCAACGAGATGAAGAGCCGGTTGGCTGGCAGGTAATAAGAGTTGGGAAAAAGCGCCAAAATCGCAGAAGGAGGCACTGGTTGTACTACGACATAGCTGACATTTCTCTGGCCGAGTTGGGAAGGCAAAGGATTGCATGGGCGGATGTGAATATGCCTGTACTCGCCTCGATAAGAGCTCGATTTGCTAAGGAAAAGCCTTTAGAGGGTCATACCGTGGCAGCATGCATGCATATAACCACCGAGACGGCTAATCTTTTGCGCACCTTGAAGGCGGCTGGAGCGACGGTCGTTGCCTGCGCTTCAAACCCTCTCTCGACTCAGGATGACGTCGCTGCTTCTCTCGTCAAGCATGAGGGTATTTCGGTCTTTGCCATAAGGGGAGAAGATGCAAAGAGTTATTACAGCCATATAGACGCTGCACTTGACGCACGCCCGACAATAACGATGGACGACGGGTGCGATCTTGTGACTCGCCTGCACAAAGAGAGGGTGAGTCAGATTCCTGAGGTTGTGGCCGGGACTGAAGAGACCACTACTGGAGTCATCAGGCTAAAGGCAATGGAGGCTGAGGGGGCGCTTGGATATCCAATAGTGGCGGTCAACGACGCCGATACTAAACACATGTTCGATAACCGCTATGGAACAGGTCAGTCGACCCTGGATGGAGTGATCAGAGCCACCAACGTTCTTTTAGCAGGCAAAGTGGTGGTTGTCGCCGGATATGGCTACTGCGGAAAGGGCATTGCCTCACGCGCACGCGGGCTTGGAGCCCAGGTCGTCGTGACAGAGATCAACCCTCTATGTGCGCTAGAAGCGGTTATGGACGGCTTCAGGGTGGAGTCTATGAATGAAGCAGCAGCCGAGGGAGACATCTTCATCACTGTGACCGGAAACCGCGATGTGCTCGTCAGAGAACATTTCCTCAAAATGAAGGACGGAGCAATTCTCGCCAATTCAGGGCATTTCGACATCGAGATAGACCTCAAGGCATTGGGCGAACTCGCCAGCGGGGAGAGAAGGCGTCAAGTGAGGCCGATGGTCGAGGAGTTCCTTGTCCCTCAGGCTGGTGGAGATGCCCGGGTAATGGTGATTGCTGAGGGCAGGCTTGTCAATCTGGGAGCCGCGGAAGGCCATCCTGCGAACGTCATGGACATGAGTTTCGCCAATCAGGCGCTTGCGGCGGAGTGGGCGGTGATCAACAGAAATTCGCTGGAGCCAAAGGTATATGACGTTCCTGACGATATAGACCAGGGCATCGCCGCGTTGAAGCTCGAGACCATGGGTATCACCATTGATAGTCTGACAGAGAAGCAGAAGGAGTAC
>JAJYVK010000140.1 GCA_021792075.1 Actinomycetes bacterium
GCGTGCCGTTACCAGATTTAAACATTCTCCTGTTCGGTCTCCTACCCAGTGAGAGCAAGCTCTTCCGAGCGATTGACCCACTTCGACTTAGCGAGTTTGGGTAGTTCGGGTGTCTCGTTCTCGGAACGCTCAAGGCGATCGCGACACGACCCACCCAAGACCTAGCGCGAGTGTCGGTGATTACTTTCCCGAAGCAGTTTTGCACATCAGTAGGATCATCAACCCAATGCTGATCCGACGATTCCCGAAGCGATACCAGAAAGAGGACTTCGAGACCAACACTCGTGCTTCGCAAGCTGACGTGAAACGATCTGGGAAGTCGGCTCGGTGCATGAGGGTCTCGAAATGTGTCTCGAAGCAGTGGTCATCGTCAGACGCATGGGGTCGTGAGCGGCCCTTGGTACCTCTCAACTCAAATGTAAGCTTGACCACCGACTTTGATCCCGTCGAGACCACGTTGCGAGCATGGATAGTTTGATCGGATGAATCAACTCCTTGGCTGATGATTGCGTGTCACAACTATGTGCTAGAACACTTATTGAGTAACCAAAAGTAAAACCGAAAGAGAAGGCATAGCCACATGCCCCATACCGAGGATCAACTCGACCTACTCGTCGCTCGACCTTCAGAGATAGAGCATTTTCTCAGATCGCTCCTCATCGGTATCCGCATGGTAGGCGAGCTCGACTTGACGCCTGAGGACGAGGCTTATTCGAGTGCGAAACGAGTTTGCGGCTCCTTCATCCAACAAAGGGACTTCCGACGTTTGCCGCAGGTCTGTCCAGCATCACTCGTGATATTCCTAGTAGCGGAAGGAAGGTACCGCTACCACGACGGCAACTTCTGGTCGAAGGTCTCTCTTCCGGGGATTCGTGACTCCAACGACTCCGCAGCGATAGGGCACGCTTTCCTTCAGAGCCTCAGCCGCCTTGAGCTGGAGACCTTTGAAGCGGCACAGCTTCAAGAGCACGGCCATCGATACCTTATGCCTATTCTTCTCCACGGCGGCATACCGTACGGTTGCGCTATCGATGTCTGGCAGCTTATTCGAGAAGAGGTACAGGGCGGGGTTGACGACGGAGCTCAACTTGTCATCAATTGGCGCAATAAGCCGTTTCTTATGTACTCACTAGACAAGCCAGCTCAGCGGTTCCTCAAATATGGCGGCGAGTTCGCATGCGATCTAGTGCAACGGATGATCGAGCTGTCGGGTTACGTCGCAGAGATCGGGCAAGAAGCAGCGATGCAACTCGGACCTGACTTCCTAGCAGCACACGCCCGCTTGCCCAGTTATCTTGCAAAGACGATCCTCGAGAAACCTGCCGACGCAGCGAAAACGGGGCCTCGGCTTCCCCGACCACACCTGACTCTCGACCCTTACTCGGGTCAAGGCCCACTGGTTTGCTTACCGGCCACTAAGGTGCGTAACCTACCGCAGAGCCACTGGACCGTCGTAGGACCGAATACGAAAACTTACAGGTCATCGACTACCGACGATCTTGAAATTCCACTTTCCCCAGCACGAGGTTGGCATATCGAGCTTGATACCGGTGCACAACGTCGATTGAGCACATTTGCCGGCTTCGAGCGAGCTTCTGTATTTTTTTTCGACATCCGATCCGGTGATATATTTGCCGAGCAACGAACACTCCCTTCCGGCCAAGTGCTAGTTCTTGCAGTCAAAGGCATTCGCTTCGAATCGTCCGAAGATGGGGCACCCGTTCCAGAAGTGGAAGAGTTACCGCCCCTCGCCGGAGCGTGGTCTAGCTGGGCAGTACACCACCTAGACGTATCAGGGCTGGCAAGCTTCGACCTAGTCATCGAAGATCAATTTCACGGGACGCAAAAGGAGCGAGTGTTCATCACCCAAGCCATGCCACGGCCCCACTTTGCAGATCAACCGGTGCATGCGGTAGCTGATCTGAATGGTCACAATGTCTTCGATCGACTCCCACACTTAAAAATCTCATTAGCCAATACCCGTCTCGAGTCCTGGAAAATTAATGTCAAATCAGAGCGATACAACGGGACCTGCGCCTTAGCGGACTTGACTCAAGATGAGGTCGGGTTTAGTCTCACTGCCCTACTGCCGGAAAACGAGATTCTCACAGCTCAGCTCAGCGTTCTAGGACCACTCGGTTCTGACTTTCGAAGCGACCTTACCGTGATTCCAGGACTGAAGATCGACCTCCCAGACCGAATCATCCTTCCGTCAGAGGAAGTCGAAATTACTCTCACAAGTACCTACGTCACTTTGAACCATGCTGCCAATTCATGTACCTACACACTCCCATCGCAGAGCGACTCGCTCAACATCGATGCCACCGACGGCATAACAAACGTAGGGCTCCTTGTCACCGTACCGCGGCTGTTATGGACACTAAGACGGCACGACACAGGTACTAAACCCCTCTCTGGTGAAGCGCTTATCATTGGTCTCGACGAGATAAAAACCGGGCTCATCGAGTCACTGCTCATCCGGCTTCGGCGAACCGAATCCGTACAGCTACGACTACTCGGCGAGGGCGAAGTTCTCCAGACTAGCGGCTGGGTTACGACAGGAGGCGATGATGGTCGCTGGGCTTTTTCGCTCGCTGAGTTTGCCGATACCATACGGCTATCAGAGTTAGCTCGGCTGCAACTGCAGCTCATCTGCAATACCAAAGCAACCGAGGTCGAAGTACATCTAGCCTCGATCGCAGCTCGCTATGAGGTCTCAAACATCGCCGTTGAGAGCATCATGTCCGACTCGGAGGAGTTCACCTGTTGCGAAGTAACTTTTCAAGAAAACCACCACTTTCGCGACAGAGAGATCCGACTATGGCCACGCATAAGGCCGTGGGAGAAACCAAAAGTGATCGCCATGGACGAGCGAGACCACAACTCTTGCCTCTTCTCCCTTGACAGCGCAACCCCTCCGGGACCCTACACCCTGGAGATAGCAATTACCGACCCATGGTCTGTACCAACCCGTCCCAAGCATGCAGACTGTAATCTTGCCGAAGTTACTATCGGCACGAAGCACGATCTTTCTCGTCACCTCGACTCTCTGGATGCATCTCGCCCCCTGGAGGCACTCGAGCTATTTCTCTGTGATCGCCTCTCTTGGAACTATGGTCTTCAAGAACATGCTCTAGAAATTCTCCCGTGTGTCGCAGTTTCCCTGGTGTCGCTACTAGGTGAGTACGGACCTGAGGCCCTGACGAAACAGATATTTAGTAAGTTAACAGAAACATTGTTAATTCGGCCCGAGTTGCTTGCCAAGTGGATAGCCCATGAGGCAGGAACGTCGATGTCGCGAGTCGAGCTCCTTCAATTCGCTGTTGCTATTCTTCCAGATGCGCTTGATTGCCTAACCGAGCCTACTGACCGTCAGATCCTCGACGTACTCTGGAGCCTTTCACCCGTCATCGGGGCATTATTTACACCGTATCGAACCGGGGACAACATGGCGGCAGCCTACTGGCAGCATTTCACCGGATGGAATCCGGCAATGCCACAGGGATCCGACGATACCGGCGAACAAGATAGACTACCGTCACGAGGAGGTGGCATTCAACATCGTTTCACTACCCTCTCCCCTGAACGCCTCTCAGAGCTTGCGGCAATACTTCGACCGGACGAAGTCAAACCGCTCCGATGGGGAGGATACCTCGAGGGAGCATTCGAGCTTCTCCAGTCTGCATGGCAAGATCGCCCAGCTGTCGAACGCTGGCGTTCAAGTCATTCTCGATTGAATGACCAACGCGCCAGACTAGAAAAGGTCCATGAAACCTATTTAGAAGCGCTAGCTCCAGAGCCGCACACAGCGGGATGGTGCCAATTCCCACAAGACCTGCTAGCAGGTGCCTTCCACCTCGTGAGCTACTCAGGCGAGAGAGTCAAAGCAACTACCGCCCTATGGGAGGCAAGTACATTTGCTCCCACCCTCGCCGAACGCAGTCTTCTCATTGCTATTACCCTGCATCGGCTAGGTGCATGATGGACACCCCAACCACTCTGAATCCATTGGAAGCGGCAGCAGAACTCCGAGCTACCATGATTCGATACTTGATGTCGACGTACTCCCTACGCTCTGAGAACTTAAAGCGTGACTTCCGTGATGCCCTTTCGAATAACTTCCCGCTCACGCAGGGGCCTTACCTGCAGGCCACACCCCCGTACCTCAAAGCCCGGACCATGAGAGAACTCGTGGCAGAGCGCACGCTTGATGAGCTATTCCTCAATCTTCAGGAAGACTCTTTCCCTCTTGACCGACCACTCTACCACCATCAGGTAGAAGCAATTCAGAAGCTATGTCAGGGCAGAAATTTGATCATCTCAACCGGAACCGGCTCCGGGAAGACTGAATCTTTCCTCATACCGATCTTGCACCGGCTGCTCGAAGAAACTAGGAGTGGCTCAATAGACGAGCCCGGAGTTCGCGCTCTTCTTCTCTACCCCATGAATGCCCTAGCAAATGATCAAATGAAGCGCCTGAGACGGCTCATGCATCCATTCCCGAGTATCACCTTTGGACGCTTCGTTGGTGATACACCGAATCATATGAACCCTGCCTTAGATGGCTTCAGGCTACGTTTTGGTCATGATCCGGCTACAAATGAGCTGATTTGCCGGGACCAGATGCGCTCTTCACCTCCTCATATTTTGCTGACCAACTATGCCATGCTGGAATATCTGTTGCTAAGACCGGAGGACACAAATCTTTTCGATGGACCAACGAACAAACATTGGCGCTTCATTGTTTTAGATGAGGTCCACGTTTACAACGGCGCCCAGGCCGCAGAGGTTGCGATGCTTCTACGGAGAGTACGTGATCGAGTAAACCACTCAAAAAGAGGCAAGATCCAATTCGTAGGCACGTCGGCAACTTTAGGGTCTGGTGAGGCTGATTTCCCGGCACTTGCCGAGTATGCGAGTCAACTTTTTGACGAGACGATCGAATATGAGCGTGGTGACTCGGACCGACAAGATATTATTTACCCTCGATACGAACCCTCCTCCGTACCGAAGTTGACGTGGGAGCTCGACCCTCGTTATCTCGTGAGCCTAAGAGATAAAATTATCCAAGGTGCAAACGTCTCTGATGTAACCGAGTTAATAACCGAGAGTGGCGGACCGGTTCCTCTGGCGGGAGCAACGGTTGATTCCTACCTACATGACGCACTGGGTCGCGAAGTACGAGTCCTTGAGCTACAGCAGCGACTAGCACTGGGTTCAGTTGACGTAAATCAGCTCCTGAACGAACTCGTTCATGGGCTGGAGGACGCAGATCAGCTCACTGCTCTCATAGATCTTTGCGTGAGAGCTCGACCAGTTGACTCTGATTCTCCACTACTCCCAGCCCGATATCACTTCTTGATTCGTGCGCTTGAGGGTGGATTCGTTTGCATGAGTCCGAAACATCCTTCGGAAAAG
>JAJYVK010000141.1 GCA_021792075.1 Actinomycetes bacterium
TGAAGCACGTGAGCCCTGCACGGGGGGGCGAGAAGGGCGCAAAGCCGAGCAAGGCGAAGTACGATTTGGACCAAGCGGTCCGCGCGGACGCAGAGAATCGTGTCCACGATTTGCTGTCGAAGTATCCGGTGTATCCCGAGCTCGACCTACAGCTTCTTCGCAAGTATTTCTGATTCGTGGACGGCGAGGAACGCGCAGCCGACAGTGGCGAAACAATTGATGTCATCAACCCAGCGGATGGGCAAGTAATCTCTAGAATCGCCCGCGCTAAAGCCTCAGATATCAACAGGGCCGTAGAATCTTCAACCACGGCTTTTGACGACGCAAGATGGAGGGGGTTAGCCCCTTCAGAAAGAACAAAATGCCTGCTTATTCTTGCCGACCTTTTGGAAGAAAGTGCTGAAGACTTAGCGATTTTGGACTGCCTCGACAATGGTATGCCTTTGCGGCAGAGCCGAGGAGAAGTCCAATCCTCGATTGCACATTTACGATATTTCGCAGGTTGGGCTACAAAAATCTATGGTGAGACAATACCAGCACGGCAAGATTCGAAATATTTCGTATATACCAGGCGCGAACCAATTGGTGTCGTCGGAGCTATAACAGCCTGGAATTTTCCTTTAGATAACGCGGTATGGAAGATTGCTGCTCCACTGGTTTGCGGGAACAGCGTTATCTTGAAGCCAGCTGAAGAAACTCCCCTAAGTGCCCTGTATCTCGCAAGTTTGGTGCAAAAAGCGGGGCTTCCACCAGGGGTCCTCAATGTTATAACTGGCTACGGTGAAGAAGCGGGCGCTGCCCTTTGCGCTCATGACAAAGTAGATAAGGTCGCGTTTACCGGCTCCACGGAAACGGCCCGCCGAATCGTCGAGGCCTCTACTGGAAATTTGAAGCGCGTGACTCTCGAACTTGGCGGAAAGTCACCAGTATTAGTCATGCCTGACGTTGACCTCGAAAAGGTTGTTCCGATGGTTGTGCAGGGAGTGATGCACAACGCAGGTCAAGTATGCTCCGCCGGCTCAAGAGTGTACGTGCATAAGAGCATACAAAAGGATTTTCTGGAACTGGCAAGCAATTGCGCAACCAATATAAAACAGGGACCAGGCCTCTATCCCGATACTGACATGGGTCCACTTGTGTCTTTCGCTCAGCTAGATCGGGTGCTCGGATATATTGAGCTCGGCAAGAAGGAGGGTGCAAGTTTAGTCACAGGAGGAAAGCGCTCGGGCGATGTCGGTTACTTTGTTGATCCCACGGTATTTGCGAACGTGACGGAATCAATGCGGATCGGAAGAGAAGAGATTTTCGGGCCGGTGATGTCCGTGTTTGACTTCTCCACCTTAGATGAATTTATAACCCGAGCAAATTTTTCCAGTTACGGGTTGGCGGCTGGAGTGTGGACCCATGACATTAAGGTTGCACATCGACTTGCTGCAGAGCTGAGGGTCGGCACTGTCTGGATCAATTGTTATAACGAATTTGACCCCGCCGTCCCCTTTGGCGGATATCGGCAGAGTGGACACGGCCGCGAACTGGGTATCCAGGCTATTGACACGTATACCAATGTGAAATCTGTCTGGGTCAATCTGCAGTAATGGCTCGATATTGGCAAAATGGATGAGTACATGACAGAAAAAATGAACAAGGGATTGGGCGCAGCAACCTATACATTTCTCTATAAAGAATCTATTTTCTCAGCAATCGAAAACCTTGCCGAATCTGGATTTCGAATAATGGAACTTACAGCCACCCCGCCTCATGTGGATATCGACAATTTCGATAAACAGAGTCGCAAACAGTTGCGTGTTTTAGCCTCAAGCAAAGGGGTAGAGATCTTCTCTGTAAATCCCACATATTTGGACCTTAACCTTGCATCGCTTAACTCCGGTATCCGCAAAGAGACGACTAGGCAGCTCAGATTGTCATTGCAGCTCTGTAACGATCTGGAAGCAAAATTACTGGTGCTTTTTGGTGGCCGGCGTCACGTTCTTATCCCTGCACCACTCGAAATCGTCAAACGCGTTGCCTTAGAAGAACTTCACGGTTTGCTTGATTATGCATCTGAACTGGGAGTCACAATCGGCCTGGAGAACGGGCCTACTCTACTTTTCCAAACAGGTTCGGATCTCGCCGAGGCCATTCAATTGTCATCTCATCCTAACCTGGGAGCAGTATTCGATGTCGCAAATGGCCACATGGTCGAGGACCCTGCGGAAGGTCTCACAGCCGTTATACAGTATGTGGCGCTCGTCCATTTATCCGATACAACAAGAGATAAGTGGGCACACAAACCAGCTGGTGATGGAGACGTGCAATTTGATAAAATTGATAAAGTGCTAAACGCAGCTGGCTACATTGGACCAAGTATTCTAGAGGTTATTGACATGGACGACCCAGTTAACGGACTGCGGCGGTCAGCTGATAACTTAAAGCAGTACGGGTGGTCCCCTTGACATCTGATTATGATTATGCGATCACGCCACATTTTTTGATAGCTAAATCTCGCTGATGCTACGTGTCGTTAATCTACATCTCTAACGAGTACGAGGATTTATGGGTGAGCTAGAAGATATTTTGAATGAGACTGGTAATGCGCGTTGGCCAGGTCTTGTTGGCAGTCTCGTCCACGGGTTGAGCATTTTAGATTTGTTTGGCAAGGACGAGACTAGCCTTGGTGTAGGGGAAATAGCTCGTCGCCTGAGTGTACACAGAAGCACTGCCTCGCGGCTTGCTGCCACCTTAAGCTACTGCGGATATCTTCAACCTGACGGCGAGCAAGGCAGATACAGGCTGGGAGCAAAATTAGTCATGCTCGGTCAGCTCGCCAACATAGAAATAGATCTTCAGCGTCTTGGTGAACCCTTACTTCGAACTATGGCTAGTGAATTGGGCGAATCTGTTCACCTCGGGGTTTTGGATGGGAGGGAAGTTGTCACGACAGCACTCGCAGACGGTTGGAGAACCGTAAGGATGCATTCGACACTCGGCAAACATTCCCCGGCACACTGCAGCGCCATGGGTAAGGCAATTTTGGCTGGACTGAGCGATGAGAACATTACTGAACTTTTCAAAAAATGCAAACTTGAGACCCCCACTCCGAATACGATCCGCACTCTGCCTATGCTTAAAGCCGAACTCAAGAAGATTCGCGAACGCGGATACGCAACTGATAACGAAGAACTCGAACTCGGTCTTAAATGTATCGCAGCCCCAGTTTTGGACCATTCAGGGAAAATAGTCGCAGCGGTAAGCGTTTCCGGCCCTGCAAGCCGGCTGGAAGGCAACCCAAAAGAAAAAGCAGTTAAGAGTGTAGTTTCGACAGCCACAGAGCTATCGAAACGCCTCGGGAGCTCTGCTAGAAGCGGTTATGACCGCTGGCTCAATTAACTTGATCTCTGTATGGTGCTTTTGCCAAGTAATAACCAAAACGAAGATCAGTTAATCGACGACTTTCCTCTAAAAGAGGGGGTAATCCAGCGTCGAGTTCCAATCCCCGAGATAAGAATTCTCAAATAACGGGATGCGCAGCTTTTGCGTGGAAGAGCTGTTTAGCCGTGCGTAATACGCACATGGTTGCGCACTGTACTCAATAGGGTTATAATTTGGAGTGCAACTCATCTAGTGTGAGGAGGAAAGTACATCACGCGTCAGATGCTCAGCCTTGTCAACTGTAGGTAGGCATCACGCCAAAAAGATCTAAAAATGCGTCGACTGCTTGAGAAGATAACCGCTTAGATAGACGTTTATGTTACAGCATCCCAATTTGATTAGGCGCCACTTTGCTATCGTGACAAGTTTGAGTTAGAGACCGGTTAGCCACGAGAGAATCAGCCTAAGCCTAAGTATCAAGAACTATTCAATTCAGTTTCCTATTGTTCAGTTTTCTGGAGGAGAAAAACAATGGTGAATAGGCCGTCCATTATTGACTTGGCGGAAAAGTTGTGGAACGGAGAGGGTGATCTAGCCAATGAACACCACCCGGTACACTCCAGGTTCCCCTGGGGTGAGGAAATCGTTGAAAACGTATTGGTCTACAAAAGCACCGCGAGCGCAAACGTAATAGACACCAGAGACGGCCTGGTAATGCTCGATACAGGTGGCCAATTTGATGTTGACACATTATATGACGAAGTGCGCAAATGGCGCTCAAGCGATCGGCTCTGCGCGGCTGTATTTTCACATCACCACGTTGACCATGTCTTTGGCATGGCCAGGTTCGAACGGGAAGCCACTGACCTCGGTTTGCCCTACCCAGTCGTTTATGCGCATAAATCATTGCCTTCGAATTTTCAGAGATATCTAAGAATGCCAGGATGGAATACCGCAATTAATGAGCGCCAATTCGAGCCTGGTGGGCTTGAATTTGCTATGCCAAAGGCATTCAGAGAGCCGGACATAACATATTCTGACAGCCTCAGCGCCAGTTACGGAGAACTCACATTTCAATTACACCATGCCAGGGGAGAGACCGACGATGCAACCTGGACTTGGGTGCCTGAACTGCGTATTTTGCACCCAGGAGATCTTTTTATTTGGGCAGTGCCAAATGCTGGCAATCCGCAAAAGGTGCAGCGCTATGTGGGTGAATGGGCTACAGCACTGCGAAAGATGGCATCGCTGAACCCTGAGATTCTCCTTCCAGGTCATGGACTCCCAATAATTGGGAGTGGGAGGGTTTACCAAGCACTCACAGACACGGCTGAGCTTTTGGAGTCACTTCAATCACAA
Organism: Actinomycetes bacterium; assembly: GCA_021792075.1. Taxonomy (GTDB): domain Bacteria; phylum Actinomycetota; class Acidimicrobiia; order Acidimicrobiales; family Acidimicrobiaceae; genus SCQM01. The sequence continues at coordinate 4,729 of JAJYVK010000141.1, forward strand.
ACAGTGACAATGATGGAACTCGGCGCGACCTTGGATCAAGTCTGCCATGAAGTAAAAATACCGCAGCATTTGCTCGATAAACCTTACTTACAGGCAGTTTATGATCACCCGCAGTTCCTCGTACGTAATATATGGAGGCAATTTGGAGGATGGTACGATGGGGAACCAGACAACCTTCTCCCAGCGCCACGAGCCGAACAAGCTAAAGAATGGATAACGTTAGCTGGAGGGTTAGACAAAGTCATCGAACGCACCAAACTTCTTCAGTCTGAGGGCAATCTGCGTCTTGCCTGCCATTTGATCGAATTTGGAGTCTTGGCATTTCCTAATTCTAACGAAGTTCATCAAGTTAGATCGGAAATTTACCAAGAACGATCGCTCAGTGAAACCGCTTCGATGGCTCGTAACATTCTAGGACACACTTCACGTTCGAGTCAAGCAGGAACCCGTGATTTAGCTCGGAGGGTACTCGAGCAATGACGCAATCCATCGCGACGTCATTACTTTTTTCACCGTAGGAAACGAATGGCGGATAAATGACTTTTGATGAATTAACCAAATCCTGCACTACTACATATAGCACTGAGCTATCCCCTCGTTTGGGATGCTTATTGGTTGCAAACTATCGCTTGAGGGGGCGAAAATGTCTACTGTAAACGAAGTCAATTGGGGAATTGTAGGTA
>JAJYVK010000142.1 GCA_021792075.1 Actinomycetes bacterium
GCTCCAGGACAGACGCTAGCTTTCTACAGGAATGAAGTGGTTGTTGGATCAGCGATAGCTTGTTAGAGGGAGGGCGATTTGGAACAGACCCCGAAAGAAGAGATCGAATCGCTGCGAGCGCGGATCGCGCACCATTCTTGGCTTTACTACCACCTCGATGCTCCGGAGATCTCCGATTTCGAGTACGACCTGATGATGAAGCGCTTGCAAGAGCTGGAGCAGGCTCACCCCGAGTTTTACGATCCCCAATCTCCTACCCACAGAGTTGGGGTTCGCGGTTTCGAGGCCTTCAGCCCCGTTGTGCACGAGGTGCCCATGGAGTCGCTAGACAATGTCTTCAGCTTCGATGAGCTCAGGGCTTACTTTCAGCGTGTAACAAGGGGTCTAACAGAGGCCGAGCAAAAGGGGCTCAAGTGGGTCTTTGAACTGAAGATTGATGGACTGGCTATTTCGCTAATCTACCGTCACGGTCTTTTGGTGACTGCAGCTACACGCGGAGATGGGAGGACCGGTGAGGATGTAACTGCAAATATTCTCGCAACTTCAGCCATACCGCGAAGGCTACCCACCATAAATGGCAGCCCTCCTCCGGATTTGTTGGAGGTAAGGGGAGAGATCTATATGACTAAGCAGGTATTCAACCGCCTCAATGCGGAGCAGCTGAAGGCAGGGCAGCCACTCTTCGCCAATCCGCGCAATTGTGCTGCAGGCTCTCTGCGGCAGAAGGATCCAAGGGTGACCGCCAAGCGAGAGCTATCTTTTTGGGCATATCAGCTAGCACAGATCTCTAGCGATCCAGGGATCACCTCGCATATCCAGTCTTTGAAATATCTTGAGCAGTTTGGATTACCCGTCAATCCAAATATCAAGCTTTTTTCGAGCCAGATCGAGATATTCGACGAGATCTCAAAATGGGACAAGAGGCGATATGACCTTGATTATGAGATCGATGGAGCTGTTCTGAAGGTCGACGATCTGCGCCTTCGTGAAAAGCTGGGCTCCACGGCAAGGGCGCCAAGGTGGGCTATCGCGTACAAGCTCGCCCCTGAAGAACGTGAAACCAAGCTTTTGGCCATCGAGGTTTCGATCGGAAAGTCAGGTAGAGCCACGCCTTTCGCTGTGTTGGAACCGGTTGAGATTGCAGGATCCACAGTATCGAGAGCCACGCTCCACAACGAGGACCAGGTGCGGCTCAAAGGGGTTCGAGTTGGTGACACCGTTGTGGTCAGAAAGGCTGGAGACGTAATTCCAGAGGTGCTCAGATACGTGCCTGAACTCAGACCTGCGAACTCAGTGGAGTGGCACTTTCCCGAGAGGTGCCCTTTGTGTGGCTCATATCTAGAGCGCAAGCCAGGCGAGAGTGACACCTATTGCACGAACTTCTATTGCGAGGGTAGAACCGTCCAGAGACTCGCACACTTCTGTTCAAGGAACGCGCTTGACATCGAGGGGCTTGGCGAAACCACAGTAGCTATGCTCGTCGATCTGAAACTTATCTCAGAGCCCCCCGATATCTACAGGCTGCAGTATTCTCAACTCATCGGCTTGCCGGGATTTGGAGAGAAGTCGGTCACTTCCCTCCTTCAGTCAATCGAGGAATCCAAGAGCAAAAGTCTTACCCGGCTTATAGTTGGCTTGGCTATCCGTCATGTCGGTGAAGAGGTGGCAAGGCTGCTGACCAAGCGATTTCGCTCCCTTCCGGAGCTGATGCGAGCTTCAAAGGAGGAGTTGGACAGCATTGAGGGAATTGGCGATAAGATCTCTCAGTCGGTTCATGAATTCTTCGACAATCCCAAAGCCTCTAAGATGTGTAGTGAGCTGATAGAGCTCGGTGTGGCTCTTTACGAACCGACCGGCAACCTTGGCGCAGATGAGGTTGCAAAGACACTGACTGGAAAGGTGATAGTCATAACGGGGACGCTTGCCGGATTTTCACGAGAAACCGCTGAAGAAGCAGTTGAAGCCAGAGGTGGGAAAGCAAGCTCCTCAGTGTCGAAGAAAACATATGCTTTGGTTGCGGGGAGCGCTCCTGGAGCTTCCAAGGTTTCCAAGGCTGAAGAGCTGGGCATTCCGATCATTGATGAAGACCAGTTCCTGAGGCTTCTGCAGTTAGGGGAGTATTTTTGAACACGCTCACCCTTTCGCAGCCAGGGCAAATGGGCTATAGCCCGCTCATTGTTACTGAGTTGGGATATGTTGGAGAAGAACAGCCCGAAGCATGTGTGACGGGTTGATGCCATTGGCGTGTTCCTTGATGCTTGTTTGGTTTGGAGAGGCTTCTTAGTGTATACAGCTCGGCTCCAAGAGAATATAGGAAAGATTCTGCACGGACGTTATACGCTGGTAGCGGCTATTGGGCAAGGGGCTTCCGGCGATGTCTATTTGGCGCAGGATCTTTCACTTGGACGAAAAGTTGCGATCAAGCTCCTTCACTCCTCGCTGGCCGGGGACACTTTCTTTCTGAAGCGTTTCCAGTCCGAGGCGAAGTCAGCGGCCAGTCTGAACCATCCTAATATTATGAGGGTTTTTGATTGGGGCGAATCTGAGAGCACGCCATACCTAGTTCTCGAATATCTGGCGGGCGGATCGCTGCGTGAATACCTCAACACCGGAGTGCTCCTGAGCGAATCCCAGGCGGCATCGCTGATGCTTCAAGTGGCACAGGGTCTCTCCTACGCCCATGGGCGAGGTTATGTGCATCGTGACATCAAGCCCGCAAACCTCCTCTTTGACGACGAGGCCCGGATTCGCATAGCAGATTTCGGGCTAGCTAGGGCACTTTCCGAGGCGGCTTGGACAGAGCCGGTGGGAACTCTGATGGGAACTGCACGATATGCCTCTCCGGAACAGGCACTAGCAAAAGAGAGCGACCGAAGCTCGGACGTTTATTCGCTTGGGCTTGTGATCCATGAGGCCTTGCTTGGGTATCTTCCGTTCACGGGTGACACGACGGTGTCGGTCCTGATGGCGCGAATTCATGGTGATGTAGAGGTTCCCTCAGATACCGGAACTCTCAAACCTATCATCGAAGCCTGTCTGCGGCTTTCATCGGATGAGCGGATCTCGTCTACAGATCTTGTTGCCCAGCTGGAGAAGCTTGTCAGGGTGCTGGATCCGCCCATGCCCATTGCGGTGACGGGCCCTTCCCCTATGGTGACCGACGAGAATGGGGACCTGACCGAAGTGGGAGAGATCCCTCTCTTCACGAACGGCTCGGTCCCACGGGCGCCTGTGGGCGAAACGAGTTCGAAAGTCACTGAGACAGATATTTCACCGGTGGCTCCAGTTCTGCCGGATCTGCTCACAGCTTCTGGAATGCAAAATAGGGAGGTTAGAGCCGCCCGGCCAACAGCACCGCGACAACATCGCACACGCTTGGCACCAGTCCGGAAAAGGCGACTCTGGATCGCAATCGTCGTCCTGATCCTTGCAGCGCTGATAACAGCACTTTCTCTGGCTGGAGTTCCATCAAAGGCCTATTCGGCGATATTTACAACAAGGGTCCCTCTCGTCGTCGGTGATACGCTCACCAATGCGGAGAGTATCATATCGTCGGCACATCTCAAGGTGGGCGGTATCTCATACGCTTACTCGCCGTCGGTCAAGAAAGGGCTAGTCAGCTCGGAGTCGCCGAAGAATGGAACGAAGTTGTCTCGAGGTAAGAGCGTCGGGCTCGTTATTTCAAAGGGACCTGCTCCGGTCGCAATCCCTTCGGTGATTGGTCTATCCGAATCCGTTGCGCAGAACAAGCTGAAGCTCATAGGACTGGTGACGGTGCTACAGCAGAGCTATTCCGAGACCGCACCTGTTGGCCAGGTAATCTCGGCTTCACCATCATCAGGAACTGTGAACGTTGGGACCAAGATAACCCTTACGGTGAGCAAGGGGCCTGCACCAAGGCAGGTTCCAAACCTTGTTGGAGAGTCGTCCGCAAATGCTGTGGCCCAGCTCAAGGCTCTCGAGCTCGTTCCCTCTGAAACGCAGGCTTATTCCGACACTGTGCCGGCAGGTAATGTAATTTCCCAGGCTCAGTCTGCTGGCTCCATGGTTAACCGGGGATCAACGGTCGCGTTTGTGGTTTCAAAAGGACCTCAGATGGTCGTAGTTCCGAACGTTGTCGGCGACACGCTCCAGCAGGCTGAAGCGGCTCTGAATCAAGCCGACCTGACAGTGGGTACCGTTTACACCTATTTTGGTTCGAGCACAGTCGTAGCGACCAGTCCCAGAGGCGGCTCAACGGTAAGGGCCGGATCTTCGGTGGCCATAGTCACCGGTTAGTAGAGCTCAGGCAGTTATATCCTTGATCATCTGAGCTATCTTTGCTCCAGTTTCGTTTGGGGCCATGGCTCCCTGCAAAGCCATCAGCTTGGTAAGATCGCCGGTTACCTTGATCTTGCCAGCCATGAAGGCTTGGATCGCCACTTGGGAGTCGAGGTCGACAAAGATTGCCTTTGCAGTTGCGTAGTCCAACACAACCGAGATATCCGCATCTTCAAGCTCACCCAGCTCTATGTCCAAGATCCCGCTCGATGTGTCCACAAAGGTCCGCAGTTCGCTCGATCCAAAAGGTAGATCCGTCACAATCTGATTCATGCGGATTGTGACTGCAGGGCTCCCTTCATTGTCTCGATGGGTCTCGCGTATCTCTTTGACCTTCTCGATCCATTCAGGACTGAGGAATTCGAACTTTTCCATGTATAGACCTTCTCTGTTACTCTCGATTTGATGTTAGTGCCCTTGGCAGTTGATTCCATTCAATTCCCGAGCAACGAATGCCGTTGAGGCTGTTATGGCAGCAGGCTCATATAACTTCATATGTGAGGTGGTGGTTCTTTTTGTGCCAGCACCAGCGTGCTGCTCTTTTAGGACTTAGAGCCGACGCACCGATTGCAGATCAGCTCTGAGTCTGCGCCAGGGGATGCGCTGGGTTTTTGTATTGCCAGAGGCTCCTCTGCTGAGGACCAGCATTTAGGCGAACCTTGTAGTGCAAACGCGTCTGTTCAACTCATGAGCAGAACAGGGATGAGGGCATAGATGCTGGCGGATGCTCATAGGAGTATCCTGTCTTTAAGGTGTTCGGATAGGCGCTGTAACGGCTGGGCCGTTAGCGCTATCCCTTTTTCGGGATGGGTTTATCGTGCCGATGCGACCAAGTTGAGGAGGTGCCTTTGACGGAGACGGACGCCTATTTCAGCGATGGCCTGGAAAGTGGCAACGCGGTCTTGCTCGTCCACGGCTTTACAGGCTCGCCACACTCTCTTTTGGGAGTTGCCAGATATCTCGAGTCGGGCGGTTTGAAAGTTGCACTCCCGCAATTGCCTGGGCATGGCACCAACATAGATGACCTACTCGACAAGGAA
>JAJYVK010000143.1 GCA_021792075.1 Actinomycetes bacterium
TAATACTAATAGGGACTTGTCGAAACTAGGGCTAAGTCCAAAGAGGATATACCAAATAACGAACTCATTCCATATTTATTGCGTTTAGTACCATTTTCGTCCATTAACGAACGAATCAGTTTTCCACCCCACGCGCATATAAGTCAGAGTAAGTGAGCCAACAAATGACTCCAAGCACTGAGTTTGACCTTTAAACTCCACTCTGGTAGACCAAATTTCGGGCATAACTGAAAATCATGGCTCAAGAACCAGAGGGTGGTCAGATCCCACATGCATACCCAGGAGACTTGTAAAGTCGGGTTCTCCAAGGTCACAGAAATCCAAACCCTCTATCACTTAATTGGCTCTTACCAGCATAAATATATAGTGGGCCCGGTGGGACTCGAACCCACGACCAAGGGATTATGAGTCCCCTGCTCTAACCGACTGAGCTACAGGCCCCTGGCTAGCTGTTGTCCAAACAATAATGGCAAACATCAGCGCGCTCCGGGGGAGAGACTCGAACTCTCAACCGCACGATTAACAGTCGCGTGCTCTGCCAATTGAGCTACCCCGGAATACAACCCAAAAAGTCTTTGAGGCGAAACTCAATCTAGTACAGGCACACCTCGCTTCAGTCAGGTTTTGAAAATTTGCCTCACTCTTCCCACAAAGCCTTGAGCAGTTCTGAGAATTCAGGTCTGCGCAGACGCGCAATCGCCTTCTGTTCAACCTGCCTCAGCTTCTCCTTGGTCCTTGCAAACTTCTTCGCCGTCTCGTCCAACGAATGCGGTCTGTCACAGTCGAGTCCAAATCTGTAGGCCATGATGTCGCGGTCGTCCGCAGAAAGCGACTGCAACACATCTCTGACAGCACCGACGATCGCTTCTTTGGAAACGCTCTCATCGGGCATTGTTGCATTCTCGTCCTCCACGACATCAGAGAGCACGGAGTCGCTTTCTGAACCGACCTGCTGCTCCAAAGAGACCGCGTCCACAGAATAGCGCAGGAGCTCAAGTACACGCGCTGGAGACGTCCCCAGCTTTTCACCGAGCTCCTCGGGGGTTGGATCACGAGAAAGTGACTGCTGCAAACCCCTCTGAAGTTTGTAGAGCTGGACAAGCTCTTCCATGACATGCTGGGGAACCCTGATGGAACGAGATTGGTCGCCAATCGCCTTGATGATCGACTGACGAATCCACCAGGTGGCATAGGTGGAGAATTTGAACCCACGAGCGTAGTCGAACTTCTCCACGGCTCTCATAAGTCCAATGTTCCCCTCCTGTATGAGGTCCAGAAAGGGCACTCCCCTATTGCGATACTTCTTTGCAATGGAGACGACGAGTCTTAGATTCGCTCTAGTCAGCCTTTCCCGCGCCCGTTCACCAGCTTGCAGCCTCTTTATATCCTGGGGCTGTTCGCAAGGTGTCCCGATCCTTTTCTGCGCTTCGACGGATTCAAGGATCACTTTCGAAAGAATCCGCTCCTCTTCAACACGAAGAAGCGGCGTCTCGGCGATCTCCCTGAGATATGTCCGAATGTCTTCGGTCGAAGTTGTGTCGTAGTAACTCATCGGTCAGCCCTCAGCCTCACTCTTCATCAGCCAAACCAGCAGCTGGCCTGTCGCATCGATCCGCTGGTTTCCAGCTGAACGAAGCCCCTCCTGCAGTAGCCGAATGCGCGAGAGCTCGCTCGAGAGCTCCATGAGTTCATTAGAGGAAGGTTCCAACGAACGGGCCTGAAGCTTCATGTGCTCAAGTCTTCTGTTCACACCCCTTTCGACGAGACGGGACACAACATCGAACGGATCGGCACTTGGCGCCTCGACGGCTAGACGTATGAAGAGCTCCTTGGCCTCACGTCCTGCAGCCTCCGCGCGAATACTTGCTTCGGAGATAGAGGTCACACCTTCGATGGCGATCCGAAGCGAGCGATGAGTCGGATGGGTGAAAAGGACCAGAGGAAAGAACTCCGACATCTCCTCGGTATTGTGCACCAGCATCCTTAAACCTTCGATGGCAGGACGATCAGATAGGCCCAGATCCTCGGCGCTAATCGGTCGTTGCTGAATCGGAGCCTCCAAGGAGTCTGTACGGGCATCCGCCATTACAAAGGAGCGCGCGCGCGAGTGCGGCTCCGGCTGATCCCTGAGAAATTGCCCCGACCGCAGTGCTTTCTCCAACCGCAGATGCAGATCTTTCATCTCGAACCGGCATTTGTCTGCGACGTACATCAGATAGTCATTGCGAACCAGTGCGTTCGGGTGCTCTGCGATGATCTCGATAGCTTCGTCGACAACTCTCGCCCTTCCTTCGATGCTGGAAAGACCGCCCTCTTCGAACAGCCGTTCCAGTCGAAAGGCCATCAATGGTCTGGCGCCGCTCACCGCATCGATGAGTCTCGCGGGATCCTTCTGGCCAAGCTCCCCCGGATCGATTCCATCAGGAAGATCGGCAACGTAGATCTCCAGCTTGTGCTTCTTCTCCCACTGGTAGAACTTCTCAGTGGCAGAGATACCAGCCTTATCAGCGTCAAAAGCCAAAGTGATCCGCTTCGAGAAGCTCTTGATCTTCAAAAGGTGATCTTCGGTCAAGGCTGTGCCGCAGGTGGCAACGGCCCTTTGGATCCCCGCCTTGAAAAAGGCGATTACGTCTGTATAACCTTCGCAAATGATTATCTCCCCGTGAGACACGACATCGGCTTTGGCAAGATTGAGCCCATAGAGCGTCTTTCGCTTAGAGTAAAGCATCGTTTCCGGAGAGTTCTTGTACTTCGGGCCCGCCTGTCCGCTGGCGTCCTCCTCGGATGATGGGAGCACTCGCCCTCCAAAAGCGACGGGCTTGCCGGAAGCGTCGAAAATCGGAAAGATCACCCTTGCACGAAGCTGGTCCAAAGGTCTTCCGCCCTTGTCCAGGTAACCGAGTCCGGCGTCTACAAATATCTCTTGCGACACCTTGAGGTGAGAAAAAAGCCCGGCAGGCAGATCCGGCGCCCACCCAAGCCGGAACTTCTCCCAGTCCTTGGCGTCGATACCCCGAGATGCCAGGTAACTACGGGCGTGCTCGCCGTCTGGGCTGCTAACAAGCCGCTCATGGTAGAACTCCACGGCCTCAGAGAGCGCTGACTGCAGCGAAGACCGTTTCGTGGCGTGCACTGATAGTCCTTGCGAGTCGTAGGTGAGCTGTATGCCAGCTCTGCTCGCCAAATATTCGACGGCCGGTACGAATTCCATTCTCTCGATCTCGCGGACGAAGGAGATCGCATCTCCAGAAGCGTGGCAGCCAAAACAGTAGAAGAAGCCTTCCTCGGCATTGACGCTGAACGACGGGGTGTTCTCGGAATGGAAAGGACACAGCCCGACGTAGCGCAGTCCGACTCTCTTGAGCGCTACATGTTCTCCTATTAGTGCCAGAATGTCGGTCTGCTCCAAGACCTTCGACACATCGTTCTCATTGATCAGCAACCCATCCCCATCCGAATTCTATTTACGGAACTCCTCGACAAAAGCCTAGGGCTTGAGCCTAATAATCAACTAAGACGAGCCAAAGATGGCCCCTCTACCCCACCATCAAATTTCCCACAAATCGAGCGCGAACAAAAGACGCTTCGTGGTGAATCCGAGAATTTATTTTTGTCCATCCATCCAAGAGGTCCGCATTATTAACTGCGAAGAAGCCGCTCATTTCCGAGACCGCTTGATTAGCTCTCATACATCAGATCTGCAGCCTCACCAGAACCAGCGCATGAACTTTGAGCAATGAAGTTGTGAAAGCTGTATGGTGGGAAGTCAAATCAGCGATTCAAAGGAGAGGTCTCTTACATATGCAGATTCAGGCGGCCGTCATAAACAACAAAGGGGAGGACTTCGCAATCGAGCCGATAGAGCTCGATCCCCCTAAAACAGGAGAAATCCTCGTACGAATGGTAGCCTCCGGGATATGTCACACCGACCTGAACGTGAAGAACCAGACGCACAGAGTACCTGCGCCAGCAGTCCTTGGCCATGAAGGCTCGGGAATAGTTGAAGAGGTTGGCCCCGGAGTTACCGATCTCGAGGCAGGTGACCACGTTGTTCTTGGATTTGCCTCCTGTGGAGTCTGCCGCAACTGCCTCAGGGCACGTTCTTATGCGTGCTCAAGACATGCCGAGCTAAATTTCGGCGGCAGAATGGAGGACCTGAGCTATAGGCTTCACCGCGACAACCAACCGCTCTCCAACTTCTTCGGACAGTCCTCCTTTGCCAGCTACTCCGTCGTCAGCTCACGCAACGCTGTCAAAGTTCCAAAGGACGTCGACCTCGCCCTTCTTGGGCCGCTGGGATGCGGCCTGATGACCGGGGCTGGAACCGTCTTCAACCGCCTGCTTCCACCGCCTGGATCGACAATAGCCGTAATCGGCGCGGGAGCAGTGGGGCTCAGTGCAATAATGGCTGCCGCCATCGTCGGCTGCGGAACCATCATCTCCATCGACGTGCATCAGAACCGCCTCGATCTAGCACAAGAGCTCGGCGCAACGCACGCCGTCAATGCAGCGGAACTGCCCGACATCGTAAGCGAGATCCGCTCCCTGACGGAGGGGGGCGCTGACTTCGTTATCGAAGCGGCGGGTCACCCTCTCCTGCTGCGCCAGGCTGTTGACGCTCTGGCCCCCATGGGCACAGCCGTTCAGCTTGGCGGCCTTCCTCAGGGAACCGAAGCGTCTATAGACTCCAACGACCTGAGGTCAAAGAGCAAGACCATAGCCGGGCTCGTCGAAGGGGGAAGCGTACCAAGGGTTTTGATACCTCAACTTATCGAGTTCTACAAAGCAGGAAGATTTTCCTTCGACAAGCTCGTCCGCTACTACCCTTTCGAACAAATCAACGAGGCCGCCGCGGATGCACACGATGGAAAAGTCATAAAGCCCATATTGAAGTTCAGCTGACTCGGCAGAGCCTCTTTCCGGGCCCCTCTGCACCGGTCATACGCCAGGCCGATTCAAAACCAGTACGCATGCCGCTAAACCTTGAAAGAGCTTTGGACCCCAGCGGGAAACAGGTCCTCGACCTCCAGGGGCTTGTGTGTAACGCCCTGGTCGTAGGTGAAGCGGAGGAAGGAACTCAGTGTGACCCTGTTGGGCTCCACTCCATAGGGCCAGTATCCGTCAGACCCGAACAGCTCAGAGATCCGGTCTGCGAATACGCGGGACCACGGAAGCGGAAAGCGGCTGGCAGTAACGTCAAAGAGCCTCTCGATGGATCTCCTTTTGGCCTCGTCGAAGGCCTTGAAGAGGTTCATTGCGATCCAGGGATTCTCTTCGAGCACCGATTTTTTCACCGCGACGACATGCATGATTGGAAAGATCTTCGTCTGCTGCCAGTACTCATATTCGGCCTGCTGG
>JAJYVK010000144.1 GCA_021792075.1 Actinomycetes bacterium
AAGAACTGTAAGTTGAACGACCTCGACGACAAGGATGGACGTTATCTTGGCAGCCATCAGCGCCGGCCGACCAAGTGGAGTGGTGCCAAGCCTTTTGAGAACTCCATAGGAGCGCTCGACCCCAGTTGCAATCGAGGTTGATACCATCCCTGTAGCCATTATTGCAAGTGTCATCGTGCCTGGTACAAGAAACTCCGTAGCTGACTTGGCCGTAGATGGCAGCGGGAGAGCCTTGGTCAACGAGAGTCCCACGAGAACGATAACAGGAATCCCGATCGTTACCAAAAGCGACTCTCCTTGGGTGAGAGCCAGCTTGATTTCGGTTTTGGCTTGAGCCAGATATGGTTTCATCTTTGTCTCCTGCTCCCACGTCGGGGGGCTGCATTTTCCTGTGTTCCGGGTTCAATCGTTTTGCCCGTTAATGCGAAGAAGACATCTTCGAGCGAGGATCTGGCGGCCCTGATGTCGCCAATTGGGATGTTCTTGCTCGCGAGATACGAGGTCAGCTTTGCGATTGCGTCCGGCGTAGCCTCTATCGAGATCGTGTACTCTCCCGCCCGCTCCTCTGCTACGGGGGCCTCGATTTCGGATTCGAGTTCAGACATGTCTATCCCGCCGGGGGCGCTGAAGCGTATGGTGTCTCCATGCGATGCGGACATAAGTTGCTTTGGCGTGCCCTCCGCAACGATCATTCCCCTGTCAAGGATTATTATGCGGTCCGAAAGCCTCTCTGCCTCGTCTAATTCATGCGTGGTCATCAGAACGCACACCCCCTGTGACTTCAAATTTCGGATCACCTCTCTCACAGCTAGGCGACCTTCAGGATCGATGCCGGCAGTAGGTTCGTCCAGAAAGACCACTTTGGGCTTTCCTATTATTGCCAACGCCAAAGATAGCCTCTGCTTCTCTCCTCCGGAAAGACGACGGTAGGGGGTCCTGAGAACCCCCTGAAGGTTCACGAGTTCTATCAGTTGATCGATATCGATCGGATCTTTGTAGTAGCCGTGAAAGAGTCGAAGCGCCTGGAGGGGAGTCATTCTGGGGTAGATCCCTCCATCTTGGAGCATGACTCCGATAAAGGGCGCTAGCTTTGGGAGATCCGTGTATGGATCGAGTCCCAACACCCTTATGGTTCCACGGGAAGGCTTGCGGTAGCCCTCTATCGACTCCACGGTGGAGGTCTTTCCAGCCCCATTGGGTCCGAGTATTGTAAGCACTTCGCCAGAGTCCGCTTGAAACGAGACTCCTGCTACAGCAATTTTCTCTCCATAAGCTATATATAGGTCGTTAACTTCAATAGATGTCACGTATTCAAGCTACCGTATGTAGAGAAATGTTAGATATCCGTGTAGTCAGAGATGATTTGGACAGCGTGAAGCGGGCCCTGGCGACAAGAGGAGTGGACGCATCCGTTCTCGACGAGCTTTGGGACACCGACCAGCGCGCTAGAGCTGCCTCCACCAAAAGGGACGAGCTTCGAGCGGAGGTAAACTCGATTTCGAAGGAGATAGCTCAGCTCATGCGTTCGGGCATGGCTGAGTCTGCCGAGTCGCTTCGTGAGAGATCACGCGCAATCGGAGAGGAACTTTCACAATGGGAGTCCAGAGCCGGGGATCTTGAGACGGAGAGGCGCGACGCACTCCTCAAAATTCCAAACATTCCCTCACGAGAGGCTCCAGTTGGAGCATCCGAAGCTGACAATGTAATTGTGAGATGGTGGTCTCCCGAAAGCGGGATGCACGACGGATCCGATATAAAGCTTCCCGATTACGAAGATTATCAGAGGAAGCCCCACTGGGAGGTTGGAAGCGAGCTTGGGATCCTGGATCTCGAGAGAGCAGCGAAGATTTCCGGTTCGATGTTTCCGATGTTTCGAGGTCTCGGGGCCACCATGGAGCGGGCACTGACCTACTTCGCCCTCGACGCTCATTCCGATGCTTTCGAGGAGATCAGACCGCCGACGCTTGTCAGAACGGCGACGATGATCTCGACCGGGCACCTTCCCAAATTTGAAGAGGACGCGTACAGGTTGGAGAGGGATGACCTTTATGCCATACCTACCGCGGAGGTCCCTCTAACATCTCTGGCAAAGGACGAAATCCTTCGCGAGGAGGAGCTGCCGGTTCGTCTTACGGCGTTCACTTCGTGCTTCCGGCGCGAGGCTGGCTCTGCAGGAAGGGACACCCGCGGTCTGCTTCGCTTGCACGAGTTCGACAAGGTTGAGATTCTCGCCTATACGACGCCAGCTCAGGCGGCTGAGATGCATGCCGAGCTCCTTTCCAGGGCGGAGAACTTGCTCCAACAGCTTGGCTTGACCTACAGGGTTCTGGACCTTTGCACAGCGGATTTAGGCAATTCTTCGAAGAGGACCTTCGATCTCGAATGCTATTCTCCGGGCACTGGATTGTGGCTGGAGGTCTCATCGGTTAGCTGGTTCGGCGACTATCAGGCGCGGCGCGCGAACATCAGGTTCAGGAGTTCTGAGACCAACCAGATCGAATTCATCCACACCCTCAACGGCTCCGCGCTGGCATGGGCGAGGATCTGGGCGGTGATCGTGGAAACCTATCGTCTGAGCGATGGCTCGATCTCTATACCCGAGGTGTTGCGGGTCTACATGAGGAATCTGGAGAAGATCCCTGCCAAATAAGAACGACCACTTACGGCCGTGCGTTCTAGGCAGTAGGCGTGGGCGCATGGTGGGCGTGTCCAACGCGACGCTGGTTCTTTTCCAGGGTCAGTTCAACTTCGCATTATTTCTCTTTTGTAGACAGTTCCTGCAGGTTCCAATCACCGCAAAGTGGTTCATTCTCACTTTGAACTCATATCTGTCCATGAGGTCTTTCTCAAGCTGGGCAAAAAGGGTTGCTGGAACCTCTTCGACAGTCGAGCATTTCTCACAAACTATGTGCTGGTGAGCGTTGTCTGTGAGGTGATAGACCGCTCTGCCATGCCCGAGGTGGACATGGTCTACGACTCCGAGATTCTCAAGGGCGTCGAGTGTCCGGTACACCGTCGAAAGGTGGATTTCAGGCGACTCTGCCTGGACCATCTTCAGCAGATCTTCCGCCGTCACGTGACTTTTCGCTGCCACCAGAGCTGAAAGCACCGCCTTTCTGGCGTGTGTCATCCTGCCGCCGCTGGCCCTTATATTTTGTATTACCGCTTCCATTCGTTCCATCAATGCTTCAAATCTTCGAACCTGTATCCGAGTCCTCTTATTGTAGTAATAAGTTTTGGGTCGGAGGGATCTCGCTCTATCTTTGACCTAAGTCTTTTCACATGAACGTCTAGAGTCTTGGTGTCTCCGGAGTAGTAGGCTCCCCAGATTCTGTCGATGATCACATCCCTGGTCAGCACTTTTCCGGCATTGTTCATGAGCAGCTCGAGTAACTCGAACTCCTTGAGCGGAAGCTTCACGAGCTTGTTGCGGACCGAGACCTCGTGTCTCTCCGGATCCAGGTACACCTCTCCGCGCTTCAAGATCTTCTCCCTGCCTGCAGTGGCCGGGGTCTCCTCTCCTTGGTGCCTGCGCAGAACGGCGCGGATTCTCGCAACGAGTTCTCTCATGCTGTAGGGTTTGGTTACATAGTCGTCGGCGCCAACCTCGAGCCCCACGACTGTGTCGATCTCAGCTGATTTAGCAGTGACCATTATTATCGGGACCTGGCTGGTGCTCCGAATCGTCCGGCATACGTCGATGCCGGACATCTTTGGCAGCATGAGATCCAAAAGGATCAAATCTGGGCGCACCTTTTGAAACTGCTCCAGAGCTTCCAGCCCATCTCTGGCAATCTCCACGCCAAAGCCCTCCCGTGTCAGCCCGAGCTCCAGGGCCTCTATGAAGGACTCTTCGTCCTCCGCTACCAGAATCGTCAGATCTCCCGAACTCATGCTTCTCCACTTTCCGCGAGGGGAAGGCGCAGCGTGAACACCGATCCCGATCCCTCGCGTGATTCGACGAATACATTTCCGTTATGATTGTTCGCCACGTGCCTCACTATGGACAGGCCTAGTCCTGTACCTCCTGTAGCTCTGGAACGCGCCTGGTCGACTCGGTAGAATCTCTCGAAGATCCTCTCCAGGTCCCGACTTGGAATTCCTATTCCCTGGTCTGAAACCTTGATGTCGACTGTTGAGGAGCCGTTCACGATTTCGATAGAGACCGTTGAGCCGCTTTCCGAGTACTTTACGGCGTTGTCCAAGAGGTTATAAACCGCGCTCATCAGCTCTCTTGCATCGCCCCTTACGTAGGCAGGCACCTCCGCGCGGCTCTCTTGAATTGTGACGTGACGTACCTCCGCGCTTGGTCCGATTCTGGTCACCGTCTCAGCTACCATCTCTTCTATGTCGACCAGCTCGCTAGTCGGCGTATCTTCGCTCTCGATTCGACTGAGGTCGAGCAGGTCGTCGATGATCCTTCCAAGCCTGAATGCCTCGTTTTGAATGCGGATCGAAAGACGTTTCGCAACCTCTAGATCCTCCTCGGTCGTGAGTGTTTCGGCCAGAAGCCCCATTGCACCTATCGGGGTCTTGAGCTCATGGCTCACATTGGCCACGAAGTCTCTTCTCACCTCATCAAGGTGTTTTTTGTCCGAGATGTCTTCGAGAATGGCTATGACACCGATCGTCTTGCCCTCAGACTTCAGGGCATCGGTACGGATTACGTAGCTCCGCTTGGGTGGCCCGTAGATCTCAAGGGAACGTTCTGTCATGGTCCCGGCTTTGGCAAGCGTTAGAAGCTCGTCAAGCGCTCTTGCAGCAAGGGCGTCCTGATGGCGCCCGTCGAATATCGAACTCGCCACCTTGTTTCGTATCAGCACTTCGCCATCGGCTGAACAGATGGTGATCCCCTGCGGGATCGAGTCCAGGGCTTGGATGAAAAGCGCCATGTCGGATCGAAGATCTCCGGAAAAGGCTCCCAGGCCATGCCCTTCCTCTCCAGAGCCGTCGTTTCTTGCCAAGGTCCTGAGAATACCAATTGAGTTGGGTTTCTGTAAGCGGGAACCTTCGATATCGTCTCGCACCTTGAAAGGGTGGAACCTGTTTGACCAGTACAGGGATATGACGAATCCAATCGCAATTCCAACGATCAGAAGTAGGATCAAGATAAAGGTGTGCATATGTCTCTAGCGACATAGTAGCGGTGATTCAAGCTGTGCAACCTTTCCCGGACAACAGGGCACTAACGCCCCTTTCATTCCGGGAAACGCTGTACTATTATTGCGATCCCCACCCCTATGTAGATTCTCGATCTATTACGAGGTGGAAATGTCTCTCCAGCTGGCGCTGTCGCTCCTTGGTGACGTCTCGCTTTCTCCTGACCCCTCTCTTTTGCCTGGTGGGTCGGCACTTCA
>JAJYVK010000145.1 GCA_021792075.1 Actinomycetes bacterium
GAATCAGAAGGCTGCTGCACAACCGATAACCCTGGTATCAACATGTCGCCCAGGTCAAAATCGTCGAAGGATATCAGCGGGATATCACGGCCCGCGAAGATCCCTAAGTCACGGAGACCACGCAAAACATGCTGTGTCGTGACCCAATTTAGGGAAAAGATGGCGTCTGCTGCGTGCCCCCGGACAACCTCTTCTTCAAGCCATTCCACGGTCAAAAAGCTTTCGTGTTTGACGAAGCACTCTCTCGGCTTAAGGTTCGCTTGAGCCATCCTTCTGCGATATCCCGCTATGCGCTCCTTCGAGGTATAAAGATGTGGCCGCGTACCGACAGCGACAATCCTTCGATACCCGTGCGCGATCATATGCTGCGTCGCATCGGAGGAGCTTTGGCGGTTGGTGATGATAACGGAGTCGAAGACGGAGCTCCGGACAAGCTGGTCGAAAGTAACCACAGGGATATTCGCGGGCAACACACTGCTTGACAGCCTTGGGCCGCTGCTTGCCGGGGCAATGATCAAGCCGTCAATCCTACGCCGCACGAGACTTTCAATCTCAGCGCTCTCTACCTCCGGCTGGCCCTCGGAGCTCGTGATGATGAGAACATAGCCATTTGCGCGCGCTACTTGCTGAACTGCCTTAATCACCTCAATCACGAACGGATTGGCGAGGTTGGCAACGATGATACCAATTGCGCCTGATTTGCGTGTCATCAGGCTCCGAGCCAGTTCATTCGGGCGATAGCCTAGCCGCGTCATAACAGCACGGACTTTGGTCACCTTTTCCTGACGGACATTTGATGCCCCATTCAGGACGCGAGACGCAGTTTTCAGAGAGACCCGCGCCTCACGGGCAACATCCGCCAGGGTGGGTGCCTGCTTGCTTCGTATACGCATCTTGTTGGTACCCCGTCTCCCAGCTTGTTAATTGCCTGCCACAACATACAGGCAGCCCTTCTTTCCAATCGCGCCGCCCAAAACAAGTCCGCTTGCACGTCAACAGCGTAGCACAATGAAAGCTAGAGCCTACGCAAACAATCCCCGACTGCAAGACCACCCCATCCCTGTCAGATCGATACCTCCTTTCAAGGGCTTGCAAGCGGTCCTGCGGCGCGCCAATGTCAGATCGAAAGGCAAGGCGGCAAGCTGAAGCTTAATCTTCTTGACAAAGGCAACGGTAGCTGCATACCATTCTGACCAATTCGTGACAGCGCTGTCAACCTGAGATGAACTTCAGACGCACTGCGGTCGCATTTCTCACGGAGAACAACCAGGACGGTAAGCCTCCCGCAACTGTCTGATCGATGCAAGGCTGTTCCGATGGGTTTGCGCAAAAAGCCGGCTGACCGTGCTAGACGAATATCCTTCCCCGGCGAGGGTCGGCGATCTCTGAGATTCAGCGGATCCCCGACAAGCCGCCCGAGATATCTCGGTGACCGACAAGAACAACAGGGGGAGGCAGGAGAAAGACAATGAGGAATGGAAAGAACCAACACTCAGAATTGCGATGGCTGCTTGGAGCCCTATCCTGGCCATCTCGTCCCCGGCATCTCGCGGTGCTTCTACTCTTGGCTGTCCCACTGGTAACGCAAGTCCATGGGCAGGAGTTTCGCGCTACGATTACCGGCGAGGTGCAAGATCCCTCAGGCGCCGTGATTCAAAATGCAACCGTTACCGCTGTCAACGTCGACACAAAGGTATCCGCCTCAGCAAAAACAGATACCCGAGGCGTCTATTCGCTGCTTTATTTACTGCCGGGAATCTATACGGTTACAGCTACGGCGCCGCGCTTTCAGACCGAAGTTTACAATCGCGTCCGTCTGGATTCGGCCCAACAATTGGGTCTAAACCTGACCATGAAGCCTGGCAGCGTCTCTCAGCAGGTAGTAGTGACAGAAGGATCTGTTGAACTAGACACCGTCTCAGCCACCACCGGCGGCGTTCTTGACCAATTGAAGGTGGAAAACATGCCAACCGTCGGCCTGATGGTCTGGGATGACGTGGTTTTGACCCAGGGCATCAGCTACTCCAATAATGGGGGGCTGTTCAATCTCACGCTCAGAAACAACTCCGACAGCTATGCGGCTGCCGGAGCACAGACCGACGAAAACGCCTTTTTTGTCAATGGCGTTCCCGTAAGCGATCAAGGGAGCTGGTACATAACTCCCAACATGGCCTCTGTTCAGCAGATGCAATCCAGTGTCATGCCCTACGACGCGGAATATGGGCGAACCGGAGGCGCCGTATTCAACGCCAACGTCAAGGATGGCACGAACGAGTACCATGGAGCCGTCTACGACTACTATGGCAACTCGGCCTTAAACGCGAATACCTGGGAGAATAACCTGACCGGAATTCGCAAACCTATTAACACCCGTGACACATGGGGCGCTCAGGCCGGCGGACCGATCCGCAAAGACAAGACTTTCTTCTTTGGCTCCTACGAGCAATTCGACCAGCATGAGCCGATGGATGTCACTTCTACCGTGCCAACGCCTGCAGAGGCCAGCGGCGATTTTACAGGGAGTGGTTACACCATCTACGATCCCAATTCGACCACCTGCACGAAGACAAACGCTTCCGGCGGCTGCACCACCTACGGAAGAACCGAATTTCCCAACGATACCATCCCTGCCGGCGATATCAGCCCCATTGGCAAGGCCATTATTGACTTGTTTCCGAAGCCAACCAACTCAGCCATCCTCGACAACTACATCGTAGCCGCCCCCAACATCTACGGGTATACACAGTTCATCGGTCGGGTAGATCAAAATTTCTCGCAGAATACCCGCATGTATGGAGTCTTTTTATTTCAATACAACGATGACACGACGGGCGGCAATGGCTTCCCTGGCCTCGGATGGGATGGAGCCCATGACACCGGTACCGACTATACCGGAATCCTGGATTGGACCCATATCTTTTCACCAAACCTGGTGGCTGATCTAAAGGCCGGCTACACGCGCGACGCCACGATGAATGAAAACGGCGTTACGGTGAGCCAAAACTTTACCGCCAGCAAAGTGGGACTGACGGATCCCGCTGTGGGCACCTCGGCGCTCGGGATCATGCCGGAGATCGACATGACCGATGCGACGCAGATCTTCGGCAATACGGACAATGGGAATATGGATGCCGATGCGGACTTCTCGGGCAGCATCACTCAACTCCTCGGACGACACAGCCTCCACTATGGGGGTGAGTTTGAGGATATTCAAGCGGCTCCCACGGGTGTTCTGGGAGATCCCTACGGAACCTTCACCTTCAACTCCGCCTTCTCTCAGGAGAATCCTACGCAACCCGTCGTGGGCGAGGGCAACGAGTTTGCCGATCTGCTCCTCGGCTACCCAGCCTCCGGCAGTGTCAACTGGAATGAACCGACGTTCGTCACCGTCCACTACTACGCTCTTTTTGTCCAGGATGAATACCACGCTCTTCCCAATCTGACCCTGAATCTCGGCTTGCGCTGGGATGTTGAATTGTCACCGCGAGACCGTCATAACCGCATCAACGCCGGCTTTTGCCTCACCTGCACCAATCCCCTCACCAGCTCTGTCAACTTTGCCGATGCCCCTGATCTCTCCAGCCCCTTGTTGGGAGGACTTCAGTTTGCCGGAGTCAATGGAGAGCCAAGCACGCCCTTTGCCGTGCAATGGAACAACTGGCAGCCAAGGATTGGCTTTAGTTGGCAACCCATAGCCAATACCGTTGTTCGCGGGGGCTTCGGACTCTACTATCCGTGGGAGACGCCGGATGTTGACGATATCGGCTTCAGCCAAACGACGCCCTTCACTCCTACGCTCGACAATCCCAATCCTTATACGCCAGACAACTACTTCAACTCTGGCACACCGTATCCAGACGGCGCCACGGCGCCCACCGGATCCTCCCTTGGCCTGGAAACCGACGCAGGGGATGGCATCTCCTACAATGACCTGCAGCGCCAGTTACGCCGCACCCAGCAC
Organism: Actinomycetes bacterium; assembly: GCA_021792075.1. Lineage (GTDB taxonomy): Bacteria > Actinomycetota > Acidimicrobiia > Acidimicrobiales > Acidimicrobiaceae > SCQM01. The sequence goes on from JAJYVK010000145.1 coordinate 3,962, forward strand.
TGGTCCTTTGGCGTGCAGCGCGCCTTGCCGGCCGGCATGGTGCTCGACGTAGAGTATCTGGGCACCCAAGTCCAGCATGTCCCGGTGAATATCCCTCTAGGCATTATCTCCACTGCCTTACAGCAGGCATGCTATGCGGACCTTTCCCAGTGCGAAACATTGGTCAAGAACCCGTTCTTTGGCGTATTGCCAAGGAACACTCCGCTGGGCGCATCCCCAACCATTCCCGATTGGGAGCTGAAGCGAAGCTATCCGCTCTTCGATGGCGTCACAGAAGAAAGGGTTCCATCGGGAAGCACTCACTACAACTCTCTCAACGTCCGCGTGGAAAGCCGCGTAAAAAAATTTGATTTCATCTTCAACTACATCTACTCCAACTGGATGGATAGAGACGCTTACCTCAACGCCGGAGACTTCATCTACCCGGACTATCTCATCAGTGAGCTTGATAGCAACGATAGAAGAAATTCCTTGAATACGGACGCGGTTCTGCCCATACCCGGCCTTAAGCGAGGCGGACCCTTCGTGCAATATCTCACCAAGGACTGGCTCTTCGATTCTCTCCTGCTGTGGCAGACCGGAGCTCCACTCGGCCTTCCTTCAGGCACCTTCAACTTTGGTGCGCCGGGCTGCAACAGCTACTCGCCTCCCGGAGGCCAAACGCGCGCCCACTGGTTCAATAACAACCCAGATTGCTGGACGCCCTTAGCCGACTGGCAAGCTCGGACGACACCGCCAGAGCTGGGTTATATACGTGCTCCAGGCTTCACTCAATGGAACCCCTCGATCAATCGGATCTTTCCTCTTCCTCGCCAAGGCATGTATCTTCAGTTCCGGATGGAGGCGTTGAACGGCTCCAACCACCCCACTTGGCGCGAGCCCAGCACGGATATCGCCGACAAACCCACCTTTTCGCCGAGGACCAGTTGGACTGGCTTGGGAACTCTGCCTAACTCTCAAGGAAACACGCCGCGACAGATCATTGCGTCGGTCAAGATCGTGTTCTGACCGGAAACAATCAAGCTGCCTCCTGCCTGGCTGGAGCTGATAGTGATCCAGTCAGGCACGTTTCGCAAGATCCGATGCATCTCCTGATCTTTAGAAAGCTAAACAGATTCTCGTTCTCTTCACCGAGGAAGAGACCACCCTGTCCAACAGAAACATGATTCGGAACACACCAAGTCAATCTCCCTGCATCTTCTCTGTCGCAGCTCGTAAGTGAGCCTTCCCTGCTACATTCACTCCGAGGATCTCCTCCATGCCTTCATCTCTGGTTCCATTCCGTATGTCGTTCTTTCGCATGAGGCTGCTCCAGGCAGCCTTTTTCCTCACCTGCTGCCCAGCTTTGTCCAGTGCGCAACAGCATTACCAGTACCCGTTTCAAGATCCAGACT
>JAJYVK010000146.1 GCA_021792075.1 Actinomycetes bacterium
TGCCTTCCTTCTTCGAGCCCGAGATCCCTCTGGAGGGACGGGGACCCCGAAACCTCGCCTGCCCCTCGCGACTTGTTGAAGCTTTGCGCCCTTTTGCCATATCTCAGCCCTTCTCTAAGGCTGCCACAATAGAGCGCTTGACAGAGCAACCATGCCGAGATTCTCGCCCAAAGCGCCAACTCTCTCGGGACTCTTGGCCTTGACCGTGACCGGAGCGGAGATTGTCAGCGACACAGACGAAGAGATCTCCCTCAAAAACCCCGAGAGTCGTGGCTTCTGCGCGATCACGGTAACGTCAGCATTGATAATGCGCCATCCACGCTCGGCAACCATCTGGACGCATCTGGAGAGCAGGATCAGGCTGTTCGCTCCACTGAACGAGGGGTCGTCGTCCGGAAAGTGATCTCCGATGCCGCCAAGGCCGACCGCACCGAGAACGGCATCGGCAACAGAGTGACAGACCACGTCGGCGTCGGAATGGCCAAGTAGTCCGAAGCCCGAGGAGATCTCCACCCCACCTAAGACCAATGGTCTCGTAGGGTCTGAAGATACCGGGTGAATGTCGAATCCACTGCCAATCCTCAGCCTGGGTGGACTACCGGTTTCCACGTTCACGCACCAATTCTTTGACGCGCTCCAGATCGGCAGGCGTCGTTATCTTGAAGTTGTCTTCTTCACCCAATATTGCCTCCACCGACACACCCATCTGTTCTACCAGCTGAGAGTCATCTGTCACATCAGTCCGGCTTTGATAGGCGAGTTCAATTACAGATCTCTGAAATCCTTGAGGAGTCTGGACTCTGAACAGCCTTGATCTGTCGAAAGTCGCAACCACCTTGTTCCCGACAACCTCCTTCACAGTGTCCACGATCGCGAGAACGGGGATCACTGCGGGGGCTCCATCCTCCAGGCGACCGAGCACTCTGCCATAAAGATCCACCGACGCCAGCGGCCTGGCTGCATCATGCACTAGGACCCATTTGATCTCCCTGGGAAGCTCAGCCAATCCCGCGCGAACCGAATCGGATCTAGTTGCTCCGCCGTCAACTGCCACATCGGCCTCTAGTTCACCAAAGTCCGTCCCGGGAAGTTTCACACAGATAACGAAATCAACACATTTGCGAGCGATCGACAGCGAGATATCTACGACTCTTTGGTCACCAATAAGCTCGAGCTGCTTCGGACCGCCAAATCTGACACCGCTACCTGCAGACACTACTACAGCGGCACTTCTCATGCTCACGCAGATCGCTCCTCGCGGAATCCTCGACTGAGTCTTGGGTGCCTCCGCCTTCCATCCAATAATTCAAAGACTACGGCAGGGCTGCGTCGAGCTTTGCCTCAGCCTCTTCCTCGCTCACACCACATGCGAAGGTCAACTCCGAGATCAATATCTGACGCGCACGGGCCAACATCCGCTTTTCTCCAGCTGACAGGCCTTTGTCCTTGTCTCGTATGGAAAGATTCCGCACAACCTCTGCGACCTGGTAGATATCACCGGACTTCAGCTTCTCAACATGGTTCTTGTATCGACGGGACCAGTTAGTCGGCATTCTGGCTTCCTTCTTACGGAGAACAGCGAATACCTCTTCAACTTCCTCGTCGTTGATCACTTCCCGAAGACCGACTTCATCAGTGTTGTCTGCAGGAACCATGAGGGTCAGATCACCGTAGGCGAGCCTAAGTACAAGGTATTCGCGCTTTTCGCCAAATGCCTCTTTGGTCTCCCGGCGTTCTATCACAGCCGCACCATGATGAGGGTAAACTACCTTGTCGCCAACTTCAAAAGCCATCTTTCTCCTGCCAAAGGGAAACGCTCGCTACTAGCGTAAAACCAAAACCACAGCGCTCACAACCATTAAGGCTATTCCAGCCTAGTTGAATAACATCGCACTCTAGACCTTCCAATTCATGGAGATCTCCCACTAGTTTGAATAGTCATGGATCCACGACAACTTTTAAAGCAAACGACACTGTTCAGCATGCTCGACGAGGAGACCTTGGACCAAGTGCTTCGCGAACTCAAGGTCATCAACATCAAGCGCGGGACCGATCTCTTCCTGGAGAACGACGAAGCAAATGCGCTGTACATCGTGGTCGAAGGCAGGATTGCCATCATAAAATCGTTTGTAGATCGTAAGGATTCAATGGTGGCGCTGATAGAGTCCGGCGATCTCTTCGGCGAAATGGGACTCTTCGAAGACCAGCTGAGGTCGGCGTCTTCGCGAGCTGTCGAAAATTCCCAACTCATCGAGGTTCCCTATCCACCGATAAGACGTGCGCTCGAAGCCCGACCCTCCCTGTTGTGGACCCTCGTCGCACTTCTGGCCCGTCGACTTCGCTTGACGGATGAAGCCCTTGCCGATGCCATGTTTCTCGACGTGACTGGGAGAACCGCGAAAAGGATCCTCGAGATCGCTGGAGATTCGGACGAATTCATCATTCCCCTTACACAAGAGGAGTTGGCCGGAATGGTCGGAGCATCCCGTGAGAGGGTGAACAAGACCCTGGCAAGCTTTGTGAAATCCGGGTTCTTGGAAATAGATGATAGACATTACACCATCATCCAGCGGAAAAAGCTAGAAGAGATCTCCAGCTAGCCAACTCTGGCCAATGGCCCTGACAAAGCCCTAGCTCAGCTGAGCGAAGAGGTCCTTGATCGCCTTTGCCCAGTGACTACCGACCCCAGGCAGTGAGGCGATGTCTGACTCCGACGCTTCGACGATCGGAAAGAGCGAGCCGAAATGTGAGATGACGCTCTTCTTAACATCCTCCGGCATGCGTGCCACCTTTCCTAGAATTCGATAGCCTCGTGGCTCCAACCAGGAGCCCAGCAGCGCCTGCACGTCTGCGTTCGTCCCGGCAGCGTGCCGCCTAAGTACAGAGTTCGGCGCGCTAAACTCCTTGAGACCAAGCCCAACGAGAGAGACATCTAATAGCTCGTCAGTTTCCAAAGAAGCTAGATAGCTACGGACCTTGTCAATGTCACCTGGCGTGCAAGGGCCAATGTAGTCCTCGATCACCTTGCCGTACTCGGATTCAACACCTAGACAAAGCTCTTCCAGCTGGAGCGAGATCAAACGCCCCTGGTCCCCAAGCTCGATAAGATAGCCTTCGATCTCCTCGTCGATCCGTCTCACCATCTCCGACCGTTGAATCGCCGCGATGACATCCCTGAAGGTCACCTGGTTCCGTATTTCCAGAGAGTCGAGAACCGACATTACATGGCTGAGCCGCTCCCTGTATCTCTCGAGAGTTGCAAGACCTTGGTTGGCTCGAGAAAGCAGTATCGGGATTGGAGCTATGACGCTCTTGTATCCCTGGCGATAAACGGTTATTACGGAAAGCTCCTCAGAGACCGCAAAGACAGAGACGTCGACGCTTCGGGCGACCCTCTCTGCAGTCCGATGCCTTGTTCCCGTCTCCGATGTCGGCACCATGGCGTCAGGAACTAGATGCACGTTAGCGCGCGCAATTCTCGAACCGTCTCCAGAAAGCACGATCGCACCGTCCATCTTTGCCAGTTCGAACAGCTTCTGGGGGGAGTATTCGGCGTCGACCAAGAAGCCGCCGGAACAGATAGAGAGGACCTCGTGGCTATCTCCAAGAATTACCAACGCCCCCATGCGCGCCTGTAAGACCCGATCTAAACCTTCTCGAAGTGCAGTCCCAGGAGAGACTTGCCGTAGTGCTTCGATCAAGACAGGTGGTTTCGCCATACAGTTAGTCTAACCGGCTGCACCTTGTCTAATTAGCGAGGCCTCACCGAGGGCGCTTCCCACATCTTTTACTTTCACCGCGGACATTCCTGGAACGTCGTCGGAAAAACCTGCCGACACGAGACAACTCGAAAACCCGAGCCTCTGCGCTTCTGCCATTCTCTGCCTGCTGCTCGAGGCCGAACGTATCTCCCCGCCTAATCCGACCTCGCCGATGAAAATAAGGGACGGATCTACCGGCCTATCGACGAGTGACGAGACGACTGCTGTGACCACTGCCAGGTCCGCTGCAGGCTCGGAAAGCTTCACGCCTCCTGCCACGGAGACGAAGACGTCTTTGTTGTGCAATTTGACACCGATTTTCTTCTCGAGCACCGCAAGTAGAAGCAGCAATCTGTTTGTCTCGAGCCCCGTGACCACCCTCCTTGGCTGTTCAGAAAAGGTAGGAACGACAAGGGCCTGAATCTCGCTAAGCATTACGCGTCTGCCGTCAAGGGCTGGGAAAACGGCGCTTCCAGCCTGTCCCGCCACTCGATCCAATAGATGGACTCCGGTGGCATTCGCCAGATCGATAAGACCAGTGTTCCCCATTTCGAACATCCCAAGGTCCCCTACCGGCCCAAATCGATGCTTGATGACTCGAAGTGCCCTCATTGAGGAGTCCCGATCTCCCTCGAAGTACGCTACCGTGTCGACGAGGTGCTCTAGCACCCTTGGACCAGCGAGAGACCCGTCCTTGGTCACATGTCCAACAAGCACCAGCGCAATGCCATGATGCTTGGCGACCTCGGCGAGTCTGGTTGCGCACTCTCTGACCTGGATCACACTGCCTGAGGATGATCCAAGATCGGAATCTGCGATGGTCTGGATCGAATCGATGACGACAATTGCCGGCTTGAACTCGCTGATCTGACCTTCAATCGCTTGTAGTTCGCTTGAAATGAGCACACCTATGGGACTATCCCCCCCTCCCAGGCGAGAAATCCTTCCAGCGAGCTGAGACATCGACTCCTCAGCGCTCACGTAAAGACAGCGGTATTCCTCGGCAGCGCGGATGAGGAACTGAGTAAGCAGTGTCGATTTGCCTATTCCCGGCTCGCCACCGATGAGGGTAACGGATCCAAGAGTGATACCGCCTCCAAGGGCCCTGTCGAACTCTAAAGACCCTGTCGGAACTGCAATCGCAAGCCGAGAATCGCCAAATTGGGCTGAATCTAGTATCGCTACCCTGCCCTGCCCGCCATGGCTCACTTTGACGGCTCTGGACCCGCCCGAGCGATCAATCCGTTCCTCGGCAAGTGTATTCCACTCTCCACATGAACTGCACTTTCCACTCCACTGCAGGTGTATGGCGTTGCAGCTTTTGCACACATAACGTCTCTTGGCAGTCGGCATCCCAACACGTTAGTTAGCGGATGTGACAGATGGACAATATGCAGCTAGGGGAGGCAATTGCCTCCCCTAGCCTCAATTCTCAACCAGAAGCTCTCGCGTTAGATCTGGTCCACTCCTGATCCAGATTCAGCCAACTCGATCGTTGGAGGTTCGAATCCCTCAACCGATCGAAAGACGATCTCACCGTCTTGGACATCGACTATTACAGTCTCACCGACTCTGAATTCCTTCCAC